>JBEEHO010000167.1:0-23252 GCA_041167425.1 Verrucomicrobiota bacterium
GCCCTCGGTGCCCGCCCGGGACACATCCGCGGGCTGGTGCTTGGCCAGGGACTTCGACTTTTTGGAGTGGGCATCGCGGTGGGCGCGCTCGCGGTCCTCGCGTCCGCTGGAGTGATCCGCAGCTTTCTTTTTGGCGTCAGTCCGCTTGATCCACAGACCTATCTCGCCGTCGGCCTCATCCTTTCTCTCGTGACCCTTCTGGCCGCGTGGCTGCCGGCGCGGCGCGCCTCCCGCGTTGATCCCATGATCGCCCTCCGAGCCGAATGAATTTTCACCTGACCTCCGACCACTATGACTGATCTCCGCTTCGCCATTCGCCAGCTTCTCAAATCTCCCGCGTTCACTCTTCTCGCCGTCTTTACTCTCGCGCTGGGCATCGGCATGAACACCGCGATCTTCAGTTTGATCAACGATCTCTTCCTGCGCGGCCTCCCCTTCGCGGACCCGGACCGGCTCGTCATCATTCAAGCCGAAGCGAAGGAAAGAAACCTGGAGAACCTTCCGATGTCGGTGCCCCGCTTCTGGCATTTCCGTGATGGGCAAACCGTTTTCTCAAGTCTCGCCGCGGACACTGGAGCTGGTTTCATCATGACGGGCGTGGGCGATCCCATTCAGGTCAATGGCGCGAGCCAAACCGCGAACTACATGGAGACGTTGGGCGTGCGTCCGATTCTCGGCCGGCTCTTTTTGCCCGAGGAGGAAATGAAGGCCGACGTCGCTTTAGTCAGCGCAAACTTCTGGCGCAACCGGCTCAACTCCGATCCGCAAGTGATCGGCCGCGGCATTACTCTCAATGGTGTGCCGACCACCATCGTCGGGGTGATACCGACTCCGTCCGTCGCCTGGTTCGGCCGCGATCTCGAGGTGATCACGGTGAAGCCTTTCGAAGTGCCAGGACTCAGTCCCGAGCGAATCAGGCGCGGCGTGAGTTTCCTCCGCGTCGTGGGCCGACTCAAACCCGGGGTCACGATCGACCAGGCGCGCGCCGCGCTGCCGTCACTCCAGCAAAGCTATCGCCAGGAGCGGCCCGAAAACGCGGACAATTCGTGGTCGCCGGTGGTTAAAGCAGCGGCGGAAGACGCGACGGGCGACCTGCGCCGCCCCTTCCAGATTCTGCTGGCAGCGGTCGGCGCCGTGTTGCTGATCGCGTGCAGCAACGTGGCAAATCTACTGCTCGTTAGGTTTACCGGCCGCCGCCGCGAAATCGCATTGCGCATGGCCCTGGGCGCGTCGCGGCAAAGTGTGGTCAGGCTATTTGTCTTTGAAAGCACACTCGTCAGTTTGATCGCCGGCATCGTCGGCACTTGTCTCGCGCTCTGGGTTGTTTCGGTCATTCCCAAACTCTCCTCGAACAACCTCCCCCTTGAAACGGCGCTCCAATTGAATACTCCGGTCCTTTTGTTCACGCTCGCGATCTCCCTGCTCACCGGCGTCGCCATGGGAATGTATCCGGCGTGGCAAAGTTCCCGCGCCGATCTGGTGGATGGATTGAAGGATGGCGGGCGCGCCATGACCGGCAGCCGCGGTCAACAACGTTTCCGCCGCGGTCTCGTCGCCGCTCAAGTTGGACTTTCGGTCGTGCTTCTCGCAGGCGCTGCGCTCCTCATCGCGAGCTTCGTCCGCCTGAGCCAGCAGCCGTCCGGTTTTAATCCCGACCATCTTTGGGTGGGCGGCGTCGGTATTCCGCCCGCCCAATATCCCGATGCGGAAGCGAGAGCGCGTTTTGTGGAACGTCTCCTCGCGGAATTGAAAACGACGCCCGGCATCGAGTCCGCCGCGATCGGCGATGGCGTGCCGTTGAACGGAAATAATTCCAGCTCGCCTTATGCGCGCGTCGATGGAAATCCAGTGCCGGTGAATCAGCGTCCGCTCGGTCTGACGCGCGCCATCTCCACTGGCTTCTTGAAGACATTCAGTATTCCACTCCTCGCCGGCCGCGACTTCGATGAGCGCGATGGGGCGGACAAACCGCTCGTTGTCCTCGTGAGTAAATCGACCGCGCAACGCCTTTTTCCCAATGAGGATCCGCTCGGAAAGCGGATGTGGTTCGGAACGGACAACAACACCGGCTACATGACGGAAATTGTCGGCGTGGTGGGCGATGTGCGCTCGCTCCGGCTCGATCGCAAGAACGAGGTCGAATTCTATCGGCCCTGGGCGCAACGCTCGAGCCCATTCATGACGGTGACAGTCCGGACGGCGATGAAACCCGAGGCGGCCGCCGGCCTGGTGCGAAGCGCGCTGAACAAACTCGATCCCGGCCTTCCCATTATCCAGCCCGGCACGATGAATGAAATCGTCGACCAGTCGTTAGGCCAACGCCGGCTTACCATGACGTTGCTCGGTGTTTTCGCCGGGATCGCGCTCGTGCTCGCGATGGTGGGAATCTACGGCGCGGTCGCCTACACGGTGGAGCAACGCACGGGAGAAATCGGCGTGCGCATGGCGCTCGGCGCGCAGACCGCGGACGTCCTGCGGCTGGTCGTGAGACAGGGAATGACGCCCGTCGTCATCGGGCTTGTCATCGGATTAACTGCCGCGCTCGCGCTGGGCCGTTTGCTGACCGCGCAACTTTACGAAGTCTCCGCGAATAATCCTGCGCTGCTCGGCGCGACGTCGCTGACCCTCGCGGTCGTTGCTTTGCTCGCGTGTCTGATTCCCGCGCGCCGGGCGAGTCTGGTGAATCCCATCGAAGCATTGCGCACCGAGTGAGTTTCAATTTTCAAAGTCCACCGCTGCATTGTAGCCACGGCCCTGTGGGCCGTGTCCCTGTGCGGCAATCTCAACTCAAACTCAGAACGGCCCACAGGGCCGTTGCTACAGCCGTCAACTATCTATGAATGATTTCCGTTACGCCCTGCGACAATTGCTGCGACAGCCCGGGTTCACGATCCTGGCGGTCGTCGCGCTCGCCCTCGGCATCGGCGCGAACACGGTCCTCTTCTCCGCGGTCAACACGCTCTTCCTGCGTCCACTTTCTTATCCTCAACCGGAACAGTTGGTGCGCGTCTGGGGTTCGTTCCCGGAACGCGGGCTCGATCGCACCAACGTTTCCTGGCCGCGCTACTCCGCGTGGCGTGATCAGCAGCAAAGTTTTTCCGAGTTCGCCGCGCAGGCCTTTACGGGATTCACGCTCACTGGCCGCGGCGATCCGGAAAATCTTAACGGAATTCGCGTCACCGCGAATTTTCTTCCCGCGCTAGGTGTTCAACCGCTCCTGGGCCGCACTTTTACCGCCGATGACGATCGTCCGGGTGGTCCCAACGTCGCTCTCCTCAGTTATGCTTTCTGGCAGAAGCGTTTCGGCGGCGACCACAACATCCTCGGTCAGGCCGTCGTGCTCAACGGGACGCCGTTCACCGTCATCGGCATCATGCCGGCCACGATAAAATTTCCCTACGCGCAAAATCAGGTCTGGTTGCCGCGCGTTTTCGAGGAAGAAGGGCTGCCGCCCGATATTATTCAGCGCGGCACTGGCTACCTCATCACGCTCGGCCGGATGAAGCCCGGAGTGAGCCCGGCCCAGGCCGACGAGCAAATGCACGTCATTGATAAACGTTATCAGTCCGCCAATGCCGACAAAGTGGATGCAAAGGCGGGCATGAGCGTCGTCTCATTTCACGAAGACCTGGTCGGCCGGCAGAGACCAATGCTGCTCACGCTGTTTGCGGCGGTCGGCTGCGTCTTGCTTGTGGCCTGCGCAAACGTGGCTAATCTCCTGCTCGCGCGCTTCACGGCGCGACGTAAAGAGATCGCCATTCGCACCGCTCTCGGCGCGACGCGGGCGCGGATCGTCGCGCAATTTCTGGTCGAGAGTGTGCTCACCGCCGGGATTGCTGGAATTCTCGGCATTCTGCTCGCAGTCTGGGGACTCGATCTGCTCAAGAAGGTCGCCGAAAATTTTATCCCGCGCGTGCTCGAAATCTCGCTCGACTTCAATGTGCTCGGGTTTGCCGTCGGACTCTCCCTTCTCACCGGCCTGGTTCTCGGGCTCGTCCCGGCTTTGCACGCGTCACGCAGCGATCCGATTGACTCCTTGAAAGATTCTTCGCGCGGCACCACCGGGCGCCAGGCGGGCCGGCTCCGTGCCGGTTTGCTCGTGGCGGAAGTCGCGCTCTCGCTCGTGCTGCTGGTCGGCGCCGTGCTCTTGATCGACAGTTTCCGGCGGCTGCAAAACGTCGATCCCGGCTTCCGCGCTGAAGGTATCACCACGTTTTTCGTCGGCTTGCCGCCGGGATCGTATCCCGATGTAGCGAAGCAAAGTCTGCTCTTTCAAACCGTCCTCGAGAAAATCGCAGCCGTTCCTGGCGTGACCCATGCAGCCGCTGCTTCAAACCTCCCGGCTTCGGATAATGGAAATACTCGTTCGCCGGCTGCGGTCGAAGGACGTCCCGTGCCTCCGGTAAGCGATCGCACGATCATCGTGCGCTCCACCATTTCGCCCGGATTCTTTGATACGCTCGGCATCCCGATGAAACAGGGCCGCGATTTTAACTGGCGCGATCGTTCCGGCTCGCCGGACGTCGTGATTATTAATGAGACGCTGGCCAAAAAACTTTTCCCTGGGGAAAACCCGATCGGCCGCCGGCTGATCACGGGTATCGCTTCAATTCCGCGCGAAATCGTGGGAATGGCCGGCGATGTGCGTGCGGAAAATCTGTCACTGCCTCCCGGTCCGGAAATGTACTATCCGGCCGCCCAACTCGACGGCGCATTTCTCAGCGTGATCGTGCGCAGTTCGCGCCCGGCCGCGAGTCTCCGCTCCGAACTCGTCGCGGCCGTCCATTCGCTCGATCCCGGCTTGCCCATTGACGAAGTCCGGTCCTACCCCGAAGTGCTCGCGGCGGCCTCGGCCGATCGCCGCCTCTCCATGTATTTGCTCGGCGGTTTCGCCGGCCTGGCCCTTGCGCTGGCCGGCATGGGAATCTACAGCGTCATCGCGTATGGCGTGGCGCAGCGCACGAATGAATTCGGCATTCGTTTCGCGCTGGGCGCCGCCGCTCGCGACGTGATCGGCCTCGTCATGAAAGAAGGATTGCGCCTTGCGGTCATTGGACTCGTCCTTGGCCTCGCGCTTTCCCTAGCGGTCACGCGCCTGATGCAGCGGCTGCTCTTCGAAGTGAGTCCGCGCGATCCGCTCCTCTACAGCGGCGTCGCACTTTTCATCTGCAGCGTCGCGGCGCTCGCCTGCTTTGTCCCCGCGCTTCGCGCAACGCGGATTAATCCCATGCAAGCGCTACGTACGGAATGAGCATCGAATCGTATTTCGCTCTTCGCGACGTTGTAGCCGCGGCCCTGCGGGCCGTCTGCTGTGGCGCTAATAATTGCGACGATCCCAGAACGGCTACAAGCAGCGGCGCGCCAAAACTAATATGATCCAGGATTTTCGTTTCGCTTTCCGCCAGCTCTGGAAATCTCCCGGTTTCACCATCGCCGCGGTCGCGGTGCTCGCACTCGGGATCGGAACGAACACCGCCATTTTCAGCCTGGTCAACACCATGCTGTTCAAGCCGCCGGCCTATAAACAGCCGTCCGAGATCGTGCAGCTGTTCTCGCAGGACAAGAAGGATCCGAAAAGTTTCCGCGCGTTTTCCTATCCGACCTACTGTGATATCCGGGAGCAAAACACGGTTTTTTCAAGCGTGCTCGCCCATGACGACATTGTTGTTGGGCTCGGAGAAAAGGGGAATACCCATCGCGCCCTGGCGGATTTAGTGAGCGCCAATTTCTTCTCCGTGCTCGGAGTCTTGCCCGCGCATGGTCGCTCGTTTCTACCGGAGGAAGAAAGGCCGGGCCGCGCTCAGCGCGCCGCCATCGTGAGCTATGGGTTTTGGCAGAAACACTCGCGTGATCCCTCGCTGCTCGGCCAGTCGCTCTTGATCAACGGCAATACCTTCACCGTCGTCGGCATCATGCCGGAAGGATTCACCGGCCTAACGAGTGTCTTTTCGCCCGACGTCTGGCTGCCACTCGGCGTCTATGACGATATCGCGAAAGATTTAGGAAGCGCGCGGACCAATTCGCTCGCCGACCGCAGCGTGAACAAGCTCATGGTCATCGGCCGGCTCAAGCCCGGAGTGACGGCAGCGGCGGCCGCCCCCGCGCTCAAAGGCCTCGCGGCCAACCTGGAAACTGCATTTCCGGTCGAACAAAAGAACCAAACCTTCATGACGGCGCGGTTGCTCCCCTTCGATACCAGCACCGATCCCGCGGAAGCGGGGCCGATCACCACCATCGGAGCGCTCCTGACTGCGATGGCGGCAGTGGTGTTGCTCGTTGCGTGTTTGAACCTGGCGAATATGCTGCTCGCCCGAGGCACCGCGCGTCGCAAAGAGATCGCGATCCGTCTCGCGCTGGGCGGCAGCCGGGCCCGGATCGTTCGGCAACTTCTCACTGAGGGATTCGTGTTGGCGCTGCTTGGTGGCGGGTGCGGATTAATTCTGGGGCTCTGGTCTTCCGATCTTCTCATCGCGTCACTCCGCGCAATTCTTCCGTTCGATTTCGTCTGGCTGAGCGGCCCCAGCCCGGTGATCCTCAGCGCGACCCTGGGGTTCTGCGTTCTGGGCACACTTTGTTTTGCGCTCGGTCCGGCGCTCAAACTCTCGCGCACGGCCGTGATCGGAGATTTGAAACAACAAGCCGGCGAGGACGTGCGCCGGCCGCGCTGGAAATTTCTGCCCCGCAATCCGCTCGTCGTGGCGCAGATTGCTTTCTCCCTCGCGCTCATCACCGCCGCTGCGCTTTTCATTCGGGGTGCAACCAAAGCGGCTTCCGTCGATTCAGGATTGCATGCCGAGAATACGTTTCTCGTCGAAATCGATGCGAGTTTGGGTGGTTTCGATCAAAAGCGCGCCGAGGATGTCTATCGCATTCTCGGCCAAAAATTCTCGGCGCTTCCTGGCGTGCAACACGCGGGCCTCTCCGCCACAGTTCCGTTTGGAATCAGTTTCGTAAAACGAGGCGTGCAACGCGCCGGCGTTCATCCAGCGGCGGATGCCAGACCCGCCACGGCGGCGGAGGGACTCGCGTTTTCACCCTGGTGGAACAGCATCGGCGCGGATTATTTCGCCGCCGTCGGTTTGCCGCTCTTGCGCGGCCGCGCCTTTACCACCGCGGAAGCGACGCGACCTGGCGGACCGCCCGTAGCGATCATCGACGAAGTGCTCGCGAAAAAACTCTGGCCGGAAGGCGACGCGCTTGGACAGCGGATTCAATTCCCGATCCGGGACGAAGCGCCGGCGGAAAATTCCGCCGACGACAGCGGCGAGATCAAACGCGGCGAATCGATTGAGATCGTAGGCATCGTTCCCGCCATTAAAGCACGGTTGTTTGAAAAAGAGCCGGCAGGCGCGCTCTACCTGCCGTATCCCCGCGCCTTCCAAAGCGACGTATTCTTTTTTGTGCGCTTTGCCTCGCTTCCTGCGAGCAGTGAGGCCGCGATGGCCGACCTTCTGCGCCGGAACGTCCAGGGTGTCGATCCCCTGCTGCCTATTCTCGAGTTGAGAACATTCGCGAAGCACATGGATGGAAATCCACAGCTCTGGATTGTCCGCGCTGGAGCGGCCTTGTTCTCAGTCTTCGGCGGACTCGCTCTCGGCCTGGCTGTCGTCGGGATTTACGGCGTGAAAGCGTACTCGGTCGCACGGCGGACGCGCGAGATCGGGATACGCATGGCGCTCGGTGCGCAAGGCAGGACCGTGCAATGGATGATTCTGCGCGAAGGCCTCGCGATGCTGGTGGCCGGACTCGCCCTAGGTCTTCTCCTCGCGTTAGGAACCGGAAAAGTCGTCAGCAGCATTCTCTTTGAAGTCAGTTCGACCGATCCATACGCGTTCACGCTCGCGCCCGCCGTTCTCGCGTTCGCTGCGTTGCTCGCGACCTGGATTCCCGCGCGGCGCGCCACCAAGATCAATCCAATGGCAGCTTTGCGCACAGAATAAGAAACCAATTAAAATAATATGTTAAATGATCTTCGCTACGCCTTCCGCCAGTTAATCAAATCCCCCGGCTTCACCGGCGTCACCATCCTGACGCTCGCGCTCGGTATCGGCGCCTGCACCGCGATCTTTTCCGTGGTGAATGCCGTGTTGCTCCGCCCGCTCGATTATCCCGATCCCGCGCGTCTCGTTATCATCAGGGAAACGCAGCTGCCCGATTTTCCTGAGTTCTCGGTGTCGCCGCCAAATTATCTCGATTGGGAAAAACAAACGAAGTCGTATGAACATCTCGCCGCCTACTCCGGCTCGAGAATCAATCTCACCGGCGACGGCGAACCGCAGCAGCTCGTGGGTGTAAAGGCGACCGCGCATTACTTCGACGTTTACGGGATCAAGCCGGCGCTCGGCCGGACCTTCCTGCCGGAGGAAGATGCGCCGGGGAAAAATCACGTGGTGGTGTTGAGTTATCCCTTCTGGCAGCGCGTCTTCGGAGGCGCCACTGATGCGGTGGGCCGTCCCGTCCAGCTCAACGGCGAACCCTACACCGTCATCGGCGTGGCTCCGCCCGGCTTTGGCATCGCGAGCAAAGTGGATGCGTGGATGCCGATGGCGTTCGATCCCAAGGAAACGGCGAACGACAATCGCGGCGCGCATTATCTTAATGTCGCCGGGCGTTTGCGGCCCGGGGTCACGGTGGCGCAGGCCGAGGCCGAACTAAAGGTCCTGGCCGCCCAGCTCGCGACCCAATATCCGGATTCAAACAAAGGTTGGGGCATCTTCATGATGCCGCTGCAGGACTACACGGTTCGCGATGTGCGCGTTGTGCTCTACACCCTGCTCGGCGCGGTTGGTTGCGTCCTGCTCATCGCCTGCGCGAACATTGCGAATCTGCTGCTCGCCCGCGCGACGGCGCGCCATCGCGAAATTTCCATCCGGGCAGCGCTCGGCGCCAGCCGGGCCCGGCTCGTTCGCCAGCTTCTCACTGAGAGTGTGTTGCTCGCGCTGTGCGGAGGCGTGGCCGGCGTGCTCTTCGCGCGCTGGGGACTCGACGCACTTCTTGCGCTGGCCCCGCCGAACCTCCCGCGCATGTCCGATATTCATCTCGATGCGGGAGTGCTCGTTTTTTCGCTCGCGCTCAGCGTCAT
Organism: Verrucomicrobiota bacterium; assembly: GCA_041167425.1. Taxonomy (GTDB): domain Bacteria; phylum Verrucomicrobiota; class Verrucomicrobiia; order Chthoniobacterales; family UBA10450; genus AV80. The sequence goes on from JBEEHO010000167.1 coordinate 9,083, forward strand.
GACGGGACTCGTGTTCGGCATCGCCCCCGCGTGGCTCGCTGCGCGCGCCGATGTGAACGAGGCGTTGAAGCAGGGCTCGCGCGGTTCGACCGAAGGCGGTGCTCGCGGACGATTGCGGAGCGCACTGGTGGTGATCGAGGTGACCTTCGCGCTCATGCTTCTGGGGGGCGCGGGTTTGCTGGCGCGCAGTTTCATGCAGCTCGCCCACGTCGATCCGGGCTTTATTCCGGCAAACGCCACCGTTCTCCGGCTCTCGCTCCCGCAAAAAAAATACGCACTGCCCGAGCAGCAGACGGGATTCGCCGACGCGCTCCTCGAACGCCTGAAATCGTTGCCGGGCGTGCAAGCCGTGGGCCTCACCCACTCGATGCCGCTCGTTGGAGACTACGTCCTTGGCTTCAATATCGAAGGCCGGCCCGCCATCGCGCCAAGCGATTTGCCAAATACAAATTATTACGCCGTCACGCCGGATTATTTCCGTGCGATGGGAATCCGGCTGGTGCGCGGCCGCGTTTTTACCGCGCAGGATAATGCGAAGACGCCACGGGTCGCGATCATCAACGAGACGCTCGCCCGCCAGCAATTTCCGAATGAGGATCCGATCGGCAAACGGATCAACATCACCAACGGACCCGACGCCTGGCGCGAGATTATCGGCATCGTCGGCGACATCAAACAGTACGGCGTGGATAAAGCCACGAGCAACCAGTCGTACGAGCCCTTCGCGCAAGTGCCGTTCAATTCGCTCAACCTCGTCATTCGCACCAGCGGCCCAACGGCCGCGCTGCTCGGCGCGATACGGCCAACCGTTTACGCGGTGGACAAGGATCAACCCATCGGCACTATCCGGCCTCTGGAAGAAATCGTGGCGGACAGCATCGCGCGGCAGCGTTTTGCCATGACGCTCCTCACCGTTTTTTCGGCGGTCGCGCTCGTCCTCGCGGCAGTCGGCATTTACGGCGTGATGGCTTACAGCGTCGTGCAACGTACGGGCGAGTTCGGCATTCGCATGGCGCTCGGCGCGCAACAAAGCGACGTCCTCCGTCTCGTTCTCGCGCAAGGCGGAAAACTCGTCGGGCTCGGCTTGCTGATCGGCCTCGCTGCGACGCTCGCCGCCTCGCGCGCCATGGGCTCGATGCTGTTCAACACAAGCGCGCAGGATCCGCTCACGCTCGGCACAATCACGATTCTGCTTGGGTTCGTCGCGTTGATTGCCTGTCTGCTTCCAGCGAATCGCGCGACCAAAGTGAATCCAATCGAAGCATTGCGCGCGGAATGATGCACTCATATCCAAACGGTGACTGGGATTGCCGGGGAGCGCACGCGCCTCGCGTGCTGGCGATGGCGCCCCACCATCGCGAACTTGCTGCTTTCCTGGGACAGACGCGTCGCGCCCTGGAGGGAGTTCGTTTCGGCGTGGGCGCCAAAACCAGCACGCGAGGCGCGTGCGCTCCCCAGCTCCCGACACACGCGCTCTAAACTATGAGTGATTTCCGCTACGCTTTTCGCCAGTTGATCAAATCGCCAAGCTTCAGCGCGACGGCGATCTTTGCCCTCGCGCTTGGCATCGGGGCGACTACCGCCATGTTCGCGGTGATCTACGCGTTCCTGCTCCGGCCGCTTCCGTTCGCCCAGCCGGAAAAATTGGTCATGCTCCAATCGCGCAGCACGCGCTCCGGCAGCGATCTCGGAGTGAACTATCTCGACTTCGTCGATTGGCAAACGCAAAGCAGCAGCTTCTCCGACATGGCGTTTTTCAATCTGCGCTGGAACGGAAATCTGGAGCCAGCCGGTGGCACGACCGAAACGCTCAAGACGACCTTTACGACCGCGAATCTTTTCACGTTGCTCGGCGTCCAGCCGGCGCTTGGCCGCAATTTGACGCGCGCGGACGACGAAAATGGCGCGCCCAAAGTGATGCTCATCAGCGAGCGGCTGTGGAAAAAATCGTTCGGCGGGAACCCGGCAATCATCGGCCAGGTAATTCGTCTGGACGGCGCTCCGCGCACGATCGCAGGGGTTATGCCGGCGGGCTTCCGGTTCCCATCCCAAACCGACATCTGGGTTCCGATGGCTTCTGTTTTCGGAAACTGGCTCCGTGGCGGGGGGACGAACGACAACCGTTCCTGGCGCGCGGACCAGGCAATCGGCCGGTTGAAGAACGGCGTCACGGCGTATCAGGCGCAGGCTGAAATGGCGCTCATCGCCGAGCGACTCGCGCTGCAATATCCCGACACAAACAAAGAGATCGGCGCGTCGGTTATTTCTTTGCGCGATCACTGGACGGGCGACGTGCGTTTTTCTCTGCTGCTGCTGCTCGCATCATGCGGCGGCGTGCTTCTGATCGCATGCGCGAACGTGAGCCAGCTTTTGCTCGCGCGCGCGACGAGCCGGGAACGCGAGCTCTCCGTTCGCGCGGCCCTCGGCGCCAGCCGCTGGCGGCTTGCGCGGCAGGTCCTGACCGAGAGCGCGTTGCTCGCGCTGCTCGGCAGCGTGGCCGGCGCCCTCATGGCTTTCTGGCTGGTCGATCTGGTTGCAGGCTCCATTCCTATCGAGATGCCGTTTTGGATTTACCTCGATGTGAATCCGAGTGTTCTCCTTTTCACCATCGCGGCCTCCTGTCTCACTGCATTGCTCGCCGGTTCGCTGCCCGCTTGGCAAGCGACCCGCGTGGGAATTTCTCATTCATTGAAATTAGGCGGCAACACGGGCGGCACCGGAGCTGGTGCGCGTTCAGGCCAAATCCTGACCGCGGCGCAGGTCGCCGTTTCAATTGTCCTGCTGGTTGGCGCGAGCCTGGTTTTGCGAAGCCTGCTGAAATTGAAGGAGGTCAATCCCGGCTTCGACGCGCGCAACGTCTTGATGATGGAAGTGAATCCGACGTATAACGGCGACGAACCCGCTCACGCGCGAGTCGATCGTTTCTCGCGTTTGCTCCAGCGCATCAGTGAAATGCCCGGCGTGGAAGCCGTCGGCGCGAACAACAGTCCACCGTTCGTTCCGCAGCGGCCCTGGAACCGGGCCGAGTTCACCGCCGAGAATCAATCGCTCGATGAGCAAAGCCGCAACCCGCGCGCGAATTTCCAGACGGTCAGCTCCGACTATTTTCGAGCACTCGGAATTCCCCTCGTGCGCGGCCGCGTTTTTAACGAACGCGACAAACTGGATGCAACACCCGTTTGCCTGATCAGCGAGAGCCTGGCCAACCGCCTGTGGCCAGGGATGGACGCGATTGGCCAGCGCTTGAAAATGGGGAAGCCCGAGGGTGGTCCGAACCCGGACTGGATGATGATTGTCGGCGTAGCCGGCGACGTGCGTCATCAATCGCTCGATAGCGCCGCCGGTCCCGATCTCTATTTGCCCAGTTCGCAGCTCGCCTGGAAGCAGATGCATTTTTTGGTGAAGGCGCGCGAAGGCATCAAGCCGCTCAGCCTTGTTCCAGCACTGCGCAAGGAGATCGCCGCCGCGGCGCCCGAAGTCGGCGTCTTTAATTTTGTTTCAGTCGGCGACGAGGTGGCAAATTCACTCTGGCAACAACGCTTGCGCGGATGGCTCCTGGGATTTTTCTCGATCGTCGCGCTCGTGCTGGCGGCGGCGGGGTTATACGGCGCAGTCGCGTACGGGGTGGCGCAACGAACGCGCGAGATCGGGATTCGCATGGCGCTGGGCGCCACGCGCACGTCGGTCCTGCGTCTGGTTCTCGGGCAGGGAATGCGCGCTGTCGCTATCGGTCTCGTCGCCGGAATCGGCGGCGCACTCGTCGTATCGCGTTTGCTGAGCGCTTCGCTTTTCGGCGTCACCAGCAACGATCTGACCAGCTATGGCGCCGCGTGCTTTCTTCTCGCTGCCACCGCCGCCATTGCCGCGCTGATTCCTGCACGCCGCGCCAGTCTCGTTAATCCAATGGAAGCCTTGCGCACGGAATGAAACCGGGATCGCCTGGACAGCGCCGTTCCGTTGGAGCGACGGCCCTCGGGCCGTCTTCCGGCGACACTATTTCAAACGATACCCAAAACGGCCCACAGGACCGTTGCTCCAAGAAAATTTATGATGAATGACATTCGCTACGGAATACGACAACTGATCAAACATCCCGGCTTTACCTTGATCGCCGTGCTCACGCTCGCGCTCGGGATCGGCGCGAACACCGCCATCTTTAGCGTGGTCAATGCCGTGCTGTTAAAGCCGCTGCCCTTTGCGGCGCCGGAAGAACTCGTGGCCATCGGCGGCGTGGATCGAACCGAGACCGTATCGCCGCCGAGACTTTCCTCGATGTGCTACCCGGATTTTTTCGATTTTCGCGAACAGAGCCGCAGCTTTTCGAGCATGGCGATTTACTGCGACCGCACTCTCGCGCTGGTGGATGAAAAAGAAGCGCAAAGCGTGCGCGGACAAAAAGTGAGCGGCGAGTTCTTCGACGTGCTTGGCATCAAGCCCATGCTGGGTCGCGGTTTTGCGCGTGCCGACGAGCAAGCGGGCGGCGGACCCGGCGGGCTCAAAGTTGTTCTGAGTTACGGATTTTGGCAGAGCCATTTCAATCACGCTGACGACGTCATCGGTCGCGTCCTGATGCTGGATGGCCGTCCTCGCACGGTGATCGGCGTGATGCCGCAAGGTTTCCAGTTCCCCATTCAAACCGACTCGATCGAGCTTTATATCACGATCGCCGACGATGCGTCGACTCCGGACGGGAGTACGCCCCAAACGCAACAGCGTGGCAGTCACAGCCTGCTGGGGATCGCCCGCGTAAGACCCGGCGTGTCTTTGGCCCAGGCGAACGCGGAGTTGCGCACCCTCGCCACGACGCTGGAAAAAAAATATCCGGAGACCAATACAAACTGGAGCGCCGGATCGCAGCCGCTTCGCGACGAACTCGTCGGAGATGTCCGGACCGCGCTCTATGTTTTGTTTGGCGCGGTGATTTGCCTGCTGCTTATCGCGAACGCAAACGTCGCCAATCTCATGCTCGCGCGCGCGTCGGTGCGCGGCAAAGAGATCGCCCTGCGCGCCGCCCTCGGCGCCAGCCGCGCCCGTATCATTCGCCAATTGCTGACGGAGAGCGTGCTCCTGGCCGGCCTCGGCGGATTGCTCGGATTGTTGATTGCGAAGTGGGGAACGGACGCGCTGGTGGCCGCCGTGCCGCAAAATATTCCGCGGGTCAGCACGATCCAGTTGGACGGAGTGGTGCTCGGTTTCACTCTTCTCCTGTCGCTCGCCACCGGCATCATTTTCGGTCTCGTGCCCGCGTGGCAGGCATCACACGTCGATCTCAACACCGCCCTGAAATCCGGGACGCGCGGCGCGGGCGGCGTGGAGGGAAAACATCGCGTGCGCAATGCTCTCGTCATGACCGAGGTGGCGCTCGCGTTGATCCTGCTTATTTGCGCCAGCCTGTTGATTCAAAGCTTCGCGCGCCTCGGCCGGGTCGACACCGGCATGCGCACCGCACGTCTTTTCACCGCACGCATTGGACTTCCCGCGGCGGCGTATCCCAAGCCGGAAAACATCATTTCATTTTTCGATCAGCTCCTGCCGCGGCTGCGGGCGATCCCCGGCGTCGAATCCGTGACGACGGCCTGGCCTCTTCCTCTCAGCGGCAGCAACAACGTCAGTTCGTTCGATATCGAAGAGAATCCCGCCCCGGAAGGACAGCAGCCGGACAGCCCGATGCGCATTGTCGGCCCGGATTATTTCAAAACGATGGGCATTCCCGTCCGGCAGGGCCGCGGATTCGAGGCGACCGACCAGTTCAAATCGTTGCCGGTTGTGGTAGTGAACGAACAATTCGCGCAAAAATTTTTTCCGGGACAAACTGCGATCGTAGGCAAGCACATCAAGCCGAGCTGGGGCATTGGCGATGAGAAGGCGCTCATGCGCACCATCGTCGGCGTTGTCGGCAATGTGAAACACCGCACGCTTAACATGGAGTTTACGCCGGAGGTTTATCTCTCTGCCTCGCAAATTCCGATGGACTCAATGTCGATCGTAGCGCGGACGAGCGTCTCGAATCCCGCGGCGATAACTTCAGCCGTGCGTTCCGAACTTGCCGCGGTCGATCGCAATATCCCCCTGGTGCGAGTGCGGGTGTTTGATGAGTACCTTTCTCGCGCCCTGGCTCGGCCGCGCTTCAACGCCATGTTGCTTTCCATTTTTGCCGGCACGGCCTTGTTGCTCACGGCGATCGGAATTTACGGCGTGATGGCGTATTCCGTTTCGCAACGCACCAGCGAGATCGGAATCCGCATCGCGTTGGGCGCTGGGAAAAGCTCCATTTTTCGCCTCGTCGTCGGTCAAGCCATGACGATCGTCGCGATCAGTTTGGTGGTTGGGCTCGTGGGCGCGTTGGCCGCCACCCGCCTGTTGAACAGTCTTCTCTTCGGAGTTGGCGCGTCGGATCCGATCACGTTCATCGCGATCGTTCTGCTCGTCTCCGCCGTCGCGTTTATCGCCGCGTGGCTGCCCGCGCGGCGCGCGACCCGCGTCGATCCCATCATCGCCTTGCGCGCCGAATGAATGCGTCGCGAATTGTCGCGGGCGTGGCCTTTCTCGCGTGCCCTCTGCCCGCGCGACGCGCGAACTTCGTCGATTCGATTGAAGCGTTGCAGACGGACGAGCTTCTTCTGTAGCCGCCGCCCTGTGGGCGGCGCATCGAGCGGGCGCACCAGCATCATCCCATCCCGCGCTTCGCACAGCGAAGCGGCTACAGAAGATCAATAAGCCACGCTTGCTTGTTGCAAGAGCGCCACGCACGTAACCTTGCCGCAGCGCGATGACTTCCATCCAAACCGCCACGCTCTCCGCCGCTGATTGCGAGGTCGCCTTTGACGATCTGACGCGAATGCTCTATGCGACCGACGCCTCGCTCTACCAACTCGAGCCGGCAGCGGTGGCCTTTCCGCGCAGCGCGCAACAGGCCAGCGCTATTATCACAGCCGCGGCTGATGCCGGCCTTTCAGTTACACCGCGCGGCGCCGGCAGCGGATTGTCCGGCGGCGCGATCGGCGATGGATTGATCGTCGAATTCTCGCGCTACAATCGCCAGATCACGGACCTGAACCTGGAAGCACGCACGGTGCATGCGGGCGCGGGTGTCGTGCTGGATCAACTCAACGCCTTTCTCAAACCCCACGGATTTTGCTTCGGTCCGGACGTCGCCACGAGTTCGCGCGCCACGATTGGCGGTATGATTGCGAACGATTCGTCCGGCGCGCGTGTCCCCGTTTACGGGACGACCGCCGACCACGTCATTTCACAGGAGCTCGTGCTGGCAGATGGCAGTATTCAGCAGATTGGGACGGCTCATGACACTTTGCGATCGCAACGGATGTTGATCGCGGATCTGATTGCCGCGCACGGTAGCGAGATCGATGATTGGATGCCGCCCGGCCTGCAGAAACGCTGGTCCGGTTATGCCCTGGCCCGCTGGCTGCGCGATCCTGGTAATCTGAACAACATGCTTTGCGGCAGCGAAGGAACTCTCGCTGCGATTTTTTCCGCGGAGTTGAAAATCGTTCCTCTCCCGCGTGAGAAAGGTTTGGGTCTGGTTTTTTTCGCCTCCATCGCGGAAGCAATGCAAGCCACGGTCGAACTGCTCGACCTCAAACCGTCCGCGATCGAACACATCGACCGCCCGTTGTTCGATCAAACCAGGGGCCAATTGAATTTCGAAGCAGCCCGGCAGCTCCTCGAGCTGGATACAAAACCGTGCGAGTCCATTCTCATCGTGGAGTTCTATGACGACGTAACCGAACGGCTAGCGCTCTTGTCGGCGAGAAAACTGGGTCTGCGCACAACCATCTGCACCAGGCCGGCTGAGATGAATCTGGTCTGGGCCATGCGCAAAGCCGGCCTTTCCCTTCTCACCGGCCGCAAAGGCGCGGCCAAGCCGGTTGCTTTTATCGAGGACGCGGCGGTCCGGCCGGCTCAGTTACCCGCGTATGTGGCCGGACTTGATTCCATCATGCAACCGCTAGGTCTCGAAGTATGTTACTACGGCCACGCCGCGACCGGTCTTCTGCACGTCCGGCCCGTCCTCAATCTGCACACAGCGGGCGATCTCGGGAAGTATCGCCTCGTGGCCGATCAAGTCTCAGCACTCGTTAGGCAGTTCAAAGGATCTCTAGCCGCCGAACATGGCGTAGGCATGGCCCGGACCGAATACATGGCAGAGCAGGTGGGCGAGGAGCTGCTGGAAGTAATGCGCCGAATTAAGGCCTCCTTTGATCCAAAGAACCTTTTCAACCCGGGCAAGATCATCAGCGATGGTCGATTTAAAATAGATAGCCACCTTCGCGTGGAATCTGAATCCCGCCTTACTCTCCCCTTCGAGCCGGCGCTGGCTTTCGCCTTTAAGGATGAGTCTTTCCTCGGCAATCTGGAGCAATGCAATGGATGCGGCGGTTGTCGGAAGGATGCCCCCACCATGTGCCCGACCTTTCTCGCTACCGGCGAGGAATACATGTCGACGCGCGGCCGGGCCAATGCCATTCGCGCCGCACTGGAACTGCGCTTCAACGACGATCCATTGCGCGCGAAAGAGCTCGACGCGGCCCTGAGCAATTGTCTTTCCTGTAAAGCCTGCACCACGGAATGTCCCTCGAACGTTAACCTGGCCCTGCTCAAAGCGGAACTGACTCATGCCCGCCACTGTCGCGATGGATTACCATTACGCGAACGAGTCCTCAGCGCGGTGGACTTGTTAGGTCGCCTCGGTTGCCTGCTACCGGTGCTCGCGAATGCCACGCTGGATTCGCCCTGGATCCGCCGCGTCATGTCGAGGCTTTTAGGTCTGACTGACAAACGCCCGCTTCCTCATTACACGAAGCAACGTTTCGATCGCTGGTTTCGTAAACGTGCCGCGGCGCTGCATGAGCGCCGAAACGGAAATAACTCCCGCGGCGACATCATTCTGTGGGATGACACGTTCGTTCGCTATCACGAACCGCACATTGGTATGGCTGCCGTTAAGGTCCTCGAAGCCCTGGGCTTTACTGTGTCATTAGTAAAAGGCCGCAGATGCTGTGGCCGGCCCGCCTTCAGTCAGGGTAATCTTGAAGCAGCCGCCGAGATGGGCCGGCATAACCTGGATCTACTTCGTGCGACTGCGGCCGACATACCCATTCTCTTTCTCGAACCCTCCTGCTACTCGATGTTCGTCGAAGATTACCGCGAGTTAAATCTGCCCCACGCCGACCTTGTGTCGAAACGCTGCTTCCTCTTCGAACAATTCGCGGATGATCTTCTCGAGCGTGAGCCTGATGCGCTCCGGTTCAATAGTCATCCTGGTCAGATCACCATTCACGCTCATTGCCACGCGAAAGCGCTGACCAAGCCAGGGTACATGGCTCGTCTCGCGGGACGCTTGCCTGGCCGAACAGTAGCATTACTTGATACTGGCTGTTGCGGAATGGCCGGAGCCTTCGGCGCCCTCGAGTCCAAGTATGAGTTATCGTTGAAGGTAGCCGCACCGCTCGTCCAACAGATTGCCGCTCAACCTAACGAGTCCGTTATCGTCGCCTCCGGCACCAGTTGCCGCCACCAGATTGAACACCTGACGCCTGTTCGGCCCAAACACATGGCCGAGGTCCTGGCCGAAGCACTTGTCTAGCTCGTGCTTGAGATCATCCGCGCCACGGCAGCTTCGACGTGGATCTGGGTAGTGTCGAGAACCTGCACGCCGGATACAGCCTGCTCCCGCAGGATCAAAGACAGCTCGGTGCCGCCCAGGATCACGCCATCGATTTGAGAGCGTTCCTTCAAAGTCTTGATGATGGCGGTCAATCGCTCGTGCGTTTCCGGCAGAATAATTCCTTTCACCAGCTCATTCATATACTTGTCGTGAACGCAGGCCTGCTCTTCTTCATTCGGGATAACCAGTTCGATCTGATGGCCCGACAATGCGACCCGGTAAAAGGATGATTGCATGGTGAAGCGCGTCCCGAGCAATCCGAGACGCTTCAGGCCGCGGGCGACTGCCGCATCACACGTAGCCTCAACGATGCTGATCAGGGGGATGGAGGCCTGCTGAGCAACTGCGTCGAAAACAAGATGAGGTGTGTTGGCCGAGAGCAAACCAAAGTCTGCCCCGCCGCGCGCGAGCGTTTCTACTTCTCCGGTGAGATACCGGGCCATTTCGTCAAGCTCATCAGCCTCAACCCATCGCACCAGCTTCTTCATATCGATGCTGTTGATGATGATAGACGGCGCACTGTCGTCGCCGGCGCGCTGTCGATACAGCGCGTGGATTCGCCGGTAATACTCGATCGTGGATTCGGGACCGATTCCGCCTATGATTCCGAGCGTTTTCATTTATTGGTTCAGCAGGCTCTCATGACGACAAAAACCATCGCACTTGCTTTTCTCTTTACCGTGGCGCTCGCGTCCGCGCAAAACACAAAAATTATTCCAACACCCGCGGACGTCGCTGAAGCGCCGGCGGAGGCGAAGAAGACGGCTTCAGGCCTTGCTTCGAAAGTAATCGAAGCCGGGACTGGCAAGACACATCCAGCCAGGAGCGATCGCGTCACCGTCGAGTACACGGGCTGGACGACGGACGGAAAAATGTTCGATAGCTCTCTGACGACTGGTAAGCCGGTAACATTCCCCCTTGATAAGGTGATCGCGGGATGGACTGAAGGTGTTCAACTCATGGTTGCGGGCGAGACGCGGCGCTTCTGGATTCCTGAGTCACTTGCCTACAAAGGGAAAGAAGGACGGCCCCAGGGCACGCTCGTCTTCGACGTGAAATTGATTTCGTTTACCGAGGCGCCTTCGCAAACTCCAGCAAATTTCAAGGAGCCTCCGTCAACCGCCAGACGTACTGTTAGCGGCCTTGGTTATCAGGTTTTGAAACCGGGAAATGGCAAACGGCATCCGACGGAACTCAGCAGCGTGACCGTGCATTATTCGGGTTGGACGACAGACGGCGCGATGTTCGATAGCTCTACCGCGCGGGGCAAGCCGGCAACATTTTCACTCGGCAGTGTGATACCTGGATGGACCGAAGGACTGCAACTTATGGTCGAAGGCGAGAAGACGCGTTTTTGGATCCCTGAGTCCCTTGCCTACAAAGGACAGGGACCGGTCTACGGCGATCTCGTCTTCGACATCGAACTGATCAAGATTAACTAGGAGGTCGGTTAACGGGATCGACTTCCCCTTGGGGATGCCTTCCAAATAATATTGACTCAAGTGTATTCGTCGGAACCCTGCACCCAGATGAACGATTGGAGATCAATCAGGTCGCGCGGTTTTAAGTCGCGCAGATCGCGCCTGATCGCACCGGCGAACTCCAGCAGGCTCGTGTAAGTATTCCAGTTCGGCCGGGACTGATACTGAAACTCAAAGCCATATTTTCGCGCGGCAATCCTGGTGACGTTTGGTTTCAAGAAAATGTGTCCGCCGGGTTGGGCGATGAAACCGAAGATGGTCACAAGCGGCCAGGTCAGGACACGGGTTTGTTTGCGCGGCAGGGCCGCGATCGTTTCGCACCAGCGATCAAATTTCGCTTGGCCGCTTCCGGCGCCATGGAGAAAATCGTAAAGACCCTGGGCGAACGCGCGCGCCCCGGCCGTCGATTTCACTGCATCGCGCAGCGCCATTTTTTCGAACGAGAATAGAAGATTGGTTCGCGATTCAATCCGCACTGCGCGCGCCGCGATTTCAGCGAAGTCCTTCTTGCGCAGCAGCGCGTGAAATGTCTCTCGATTGAGGGCCTCGTTCCATTGCTCGTGCGCCTTCCATTTGTAATCCCGTTCCCAGGCCAGGTAAGTTTCATCGCGAAATCCCTTCGGGAAGAATCGCAGGAATTTTCGCCGGCACCCGGCCGGACCTGACGGTGTCGGTGTCTTTTTTTTCATCTCGGCTCTTTGTGGTAACCGAGTGTATTCGTCCCGGACGCTGTCGTTAGTCGTAGATTTCGGACAAGGCCCAGCGCTTGAATCCAGACCTGGAAGTATCCGCAGCTTTCAGGTTAGTTTGCGCGCGAAGGCTCGCGTGCGCTCGCGTTCAACTCCCTGCGCCGTGAGCGTAGTGCTCGGCGCCGAGAAAATGGAGCGACGTAGGGCTGGTTGCCCACCACCCAGCTATCGTGGCCGGGCCCGATGGAGAACAGGTCGCCCGCCTTCATCTCGTAGTAACGTCCGTCGTTCATCTTGCATGCGGCGATGCCGGAAATGACGAAGCCGACATGCTCCACTTCGCAGGAGGTCGCACCTGTCGTTAGGCCGACGTGCTTCGACCATTTCCAACCAGGCTCGTAACTGGCGCGTCCGATCGTCATCGAAGCGATCTTTACGATTTCGAAGTAGCCCTTTTCGAAGGTCCGCACTTCGTCCGGCTGTTCGAAACGTTTGATCAGAAAGTCGTCATAATTTGGAATCATCGTTTGCCTCCTCGAGTATCCGCGCGGAAAGCCCTGGCGAGAGCCTAACAAAGCAGCCTGCAGAGAGGCGATGCTTGTTTGTGGAGCACCGCGCCGAATTGCGCGTCTTCCCCCGGGCGCAGCCGGAATCAAGAGCAAGTGCGAGACCTAGCCGAGGCGTTAAGGCGGAGGCGGCGGCGGACCTTCCGGCGGGGGCGGGACGAAACCGTGATGCATCAGGATTTTGTGATGCTCCTGTTTCATCGCCTGGAGTTTCTTCATTTGCTCCGGCGACAATTCGGGCGCGATTTGCTTCTCCGATTCTTCCATCACCGTTCTCACGCGTTGCGCGGTTTCGATCCTGATCGCTTCCAGCTTCGCCGAGGTCGTGTCGACGATGGGTGAAATTTTCGCCGCTTGTTCCGGCGTTAAATCCAAGGCGCGGCGCAAATGCTCTCGCATCCGGCCGCCCACTTCGCCGGAATGTGGTGGCCCAAGAAAATGGCTTTTCATATGCAGCGTGCTGAAGAGACCGCCCGTTGTTGCACCGGCTGCGAACACGAGCAGGAAAGCGCAGGCCATTTTCCATTTTAGCGCGTTGTTCATTGCGAAAACTCCGTTTGGATCGCGGAGTCGGCGATCGCATACTCGTTGCTTTGAGGCGCGATACGTTCTTCATTGTCGTTGAACTGCTGATACGCTGCCGCGCTGGCCAGAGTCAGCACGGCGAAGGCAGCCACGCCAATTCGCCGAAGAAAGCGGCTCAGATCCGCGGCGTCACCCAATCGATGCCCGGCCCGCCAGAACGCCAGCACGCGCGTGTCGAAACCGAATGGTGCTTCCAGCGGCGATCCCTCGGGAACATTAGCGGCCGAACGCAGGAGGCGATCCAGAGCAGTGCCTTGCTTTTTCATGCCTTCTCCCGGGCCGAGATCCTCGACATTTGCTTCTTCATTTTTTGCCGAGCGCGAAATGCGCGCACCTTCACCAGCGCGCCGCTCCAGCCCGTGATCTTCTGGATCTCCGCCACGGATCGTTGCTGCAAATAAAGCAGATCAATCACCAGGCGCTCGGCCGGTTTGAGTGCGTTCATCATGTGCTCGACCAACTGCCGCGAAGCAAAACTCTGGTCCGGCGCCAACTCGTCGCTCGTCGCCGCCAGGTTTCGCACTACGGCCGCCTGCTCTTCGCTCAGATCGGCTTCGCGCAATTCCGGCCGCGCTTTCTCCGCCTGGATCTGGTTGATGCAGGTATTGATCGCAATGCGCGAGACCCAATGCTCGAGCGGCGCCTTCCCGGAAAACTGAGGCAGTTTCTGCATGACCTTGATGAATATCATTTGGCAAAGATCCTCTTCGGCGCTTCGCGCTGGCCGGTGGGCACGCACGAGTTTGAGCACCAACGGATAGAGGCTGCGAACCAATTCGCGTGCCGCATCATCGTCCTGCCGCAGCGCCGCAGCCACCAACTCCCGTGAGACACCATCATCAGCCATGTATAGTTAAGCCAGTCCACCCTGCTGCAGAAGACAGGGCCGCGCCTCCCAAGGTTACAAAATAATCGCGTCTTTCTCCTGTTCGGAGAACTTTTCGTAATAAATTTGTAACCGCGATGTCTCCCTGCCGGTCATCCATTCCTGAAAGAGGCGCTCTGATTGCGCTGAAAAACAAGAAACAAACCAAACAATGACACGAAAACTCATCACTCTCATGGCCGCCGCTGGACTCACGCTGGGCGGTCTGACTTATCTTCACGCTCAGGATCCCGGCGAACATGCCCACGGACCCAAGCATGAACACGGACCGGGCG
>JBEEHO010000168.1:0-4645 GCA_041167425.1 Verrucomicrobiota bacterium
TTGGTTTGCCGAAAGAAGAAGCGCTCAAGGCGATTACGCTTTATCCCGCGCAGCTTCTAGGGATAAGCGATCGGTTAGGTTCCCTGGAAGCGGGCAAAGCAGCTACTCTGATCGTGACTACCGGTAATCCCCTGGATTTTCCTGCCCAAATCGAGGCCGCTTACATCGATGGGCGAAAGATCGATCTAACCAATCGGCAAACGCGTCTCCGAGATAAGTACCGCGAGAAGTATCGGCGCAAATAACAGGCCGGTCACCGCCAGTCTGGCGTTGCGTCCAGGAAAACCGAGGTGAGAATATCTCTTGCGCACTCCGCCTGACGCTCCCATATCTATTCCCGATCTCGAACCGGAGCCACGCGCCAGAAACGGCGCGGCGCGCACGGCTGCGCCTGTGCTTGGGGTGCTTACAGCCTTGAGTTTTTCTCACTTGCTCAACGACGCCATGCAATCGTTGATCCCGGCGATCTACCCCATTCTCAAAGAGACCCTTCACCTGAACTTCGCTCACATCGGTCTTATCTCTCTTACCAACCAGTTAACAGCCTCGATCCTTCAGCCTTTCGTGGGTCTCTATACCGATCGCCGCCCGCAACCGTTCTCACTTGCCGTAGGAATGACGTTCACGCTGGCGGGGCTCCTTTTGCTTTCGTTTGCTGGAAGTCTGCCGCTGGTTCTCGCTGCCGTCGCCCTGGTTGGTATCGGCTCTTCCGTTTTTCATCCGGAAGCATCGCGCATCGCGCATCTCGCTTCCGGGGGACGACTCGGCTTCGCCCAATCTCTCTTTCAAGTAGGTGGTAATGCGGGCTCTGCCTTCGGCCCACTCCTCGCGGCGATGATCGTGGTCGTGCGCGGGCAATCCTCCGTGATGTGGTTCTCTCTCCTGGCCTTGGTGGGTATAGCTGTGCTCACGGGCATCGGCCGCTGGTATCGCGAGAACTTAACTACAAGAGCCAAAGCCACCGCGCCTCACTACCTGAAAAGCCAGTCACTAACTCGCGGCCGGGTTATCCTTTCCCTTGGTGTTCTGATCGCACTCGTCTTTTCCAAATATTTTTATCTCGCAAGCATGTCGAGCTATTACACGTTCTTCCTCATCGGAAAGTTCGGCCTCTCGGTCAAGAGCGCGCAGCTTCATCTCTTCGGGTTTCTCTTCGCTGTCGCAGCCGGGACTTTGTTAGGCGGGCCGGTGGGCGACCGCATCGGCCGCAAGAGTGTCATCTGGGTGTCAATCCTGGGTGTAGCGCCCTTCGCGCTGGCGCTGCCTTACGCCAGCCTGTTCTGGGTTGGCATCCTCACGGCCATCATCGGATTGATCCTGGCTTCTGCTTTTTCCGCCATCCTTGTTTATGCGCAGGAGTTAGTTCCCGGTCGAGTCGGCATGATCGCCGGGCTCTTCTTTGGCCTGGCCTTCGGACTGGGAGGCATAGGTTCGGCCGTGTTAGGCGCCCTGGCCGATCGCACCAGTATCTCCTTCGTCTTTCAAGTCTGCTCCTACCTTCCTCTCATAGGCTTGCTAACATGGCTGTTGCCAAGTCTTGAACAAAACTCTGGCGCCAGCAGATGACCCTTGAAGGCTACGGTTAGGGCGCGGCTTGAATCCCACGATCGGTCATCCGGCCTCCCGCGAGTCGTTTTCCCAGCGCGATCGCAGGAAGCTCGACCGCGTAATAAACCCCGGCGCTAACGACGATCGTGAGCAGCAGAGTCACGATCAGATAAACTACGGTCGGCCATCCACGAAGGGATGCGCTACCAGTCAGGGCGACCCAGCACACCAGCGGCGTCATCACCACAAGGTGAAAGAGGTAGATGGAATAACTAATTCGCCCAAGCCATGCGATCGCGCTGGTCCGCACTTGAAGCCACGCCACCCAGACCCAGAAGAGCAGCGGTGCGACGACGTAAGGCGAAAACCAGGTTCGGCCCGGGTGAACGAAGAAACGGAATTGCCGTGCGCCGCCGATAGCCAGAAGCACGAAAGTGAGCGCAACGAGAACCCAGACTTTCCGATTTCTCCTGACTGACTCGCGAAAGCCTCCGGTTCCATCGTAAACAATTCGGAAATAGGCGCCCCAAAACATGATCGCGAGATGGCGGGGTAAATTTTTCCACGCCGCTGCCACGTCCTCCGGCACTACGCCGAGCTGTTTTGCCCCTTTCACCGCGAACCACGCGAGAGACAGGCCCACGACCAGTCCGGCAAGGAAGCGCGCATTATCGAGCAAGCCTAGCCGCCAGATCAGCCAGCAGGAAAAATAAAAAACGACCTCGGTGCCCAACGTCCAATAAAGTCCCATGATTGGCGGCTGCCCGAGAACATCCGGAACCATCGTGATGTTCGCTCCCACCATCGGCCATGTAATCGGCCACTTCTGCCACCACCAGATGAAGACCAGTCCTGCCAACACCGAAACCCAATACGCCGGGAAGAGCCGGAAAAAACGCGTGATGACAAAGCGGCGGCCGGCATCTTCACGCGGTCCCCGCAGCGTCCCGTAAATGACAAACCCGCTGATGGCGAAGAACAGAACCACACCGGTGATGCCGAAGTCGAAATAGCGTGTCCAGGTCTGGGTGTTCGTGGTTCCCTGGCGCGACATCGGGAGAAATCCGTCCCACACATGTGCGCAAGCAACCATCAACGCCGCCATCGCTCGCAACGTATCAATGTGCGCGAGCCGGTCGGTCGTGGAGCGTGCAGTCACAGAGTCGTTTTTGTTGCCGCAAAATGCGCGGATTGACTAGCCTTTTCGTTTCCAGCCATCTGATTCGACTGCGGTATCCGCTACCGTGGGTAATAATCGCCCCGCTGGCACAGAATGTTCTCCAAAAGTTTTCATGCGAGTGCTTATAGCCGATGATCAAAGAAGCGTCGGCACGACACTCGCGGATTTGGTTTCCAATTTCGACCACGAAGTCGTCGAAGTAGTCGGCTCAGGCTTCGAAGCGATCCAGGCGTACCAACGCCATCATCCCGACGTGGTTCTGATGGATTACTACATGCCGCGCTTGAATGGCGCGACGGCCTGCCGCCATATCCTCTCCAGATATCCGGCGGCCAGCGTCATCCTGGTTTCCGGTGTAGCCGAGGCGGAAGACCTGACTCATTCCGGTGCGATTGCCGTGTTAGCGAAACCGATCGACCTGGCGAAATTGAAAATTCTGTTGAACACGCCGCGACCGGAAAGCTCTCCCCAGCAAACGTCTCCGGCCGCTACGAGCTGAATTGGTTCGTAATCTCGCGTGGCAGCAAAGGCGTAGCGCCGTTATGCGACGCGACAAAGGCGCCCAGGCGGCAGGCATTCTCGAGGACCTTCTGAGTCTCAATTCCGCGCGTGAGGCCTACCATCAATCCAGCCATGAACGCATCACCCGCGCCTACCGTGTCCTTCACCACTACTTTCGGAGCAGGAGCGGTCACGAGTTTACCGCGCTCCCACAACGCCGCGCCTTCTTCAGCCATGGTGACGCAAATGCGAGACGCGTCGGTTGCTTCCGCAATAGTGGCGCAAGCCGTGGCTATATCCTCGGCATTGCGTGGCGTGTCCTTGGTCGCAGTCCCGGTTCGCAGCCATGAAGCTAGCTGACCTGCTTCGCCATCATTGAGTTTGAGGACATCGGCACGACGGGCCAGTTGCATCACCAGCGGTGGATCCGCAAAGGGAGGGCGCAGATTCACATCGAAGAATTTCATAGGCCCTGGAATGGCCAGAAGACGATCCAACTGGGCTAGATTAAAGAGCGAGCGGCCAGCCAGAGAGCCGAAGATCAACGCGCGCGCTTTCCCGACTGCTTCAAGAGCCTGGGCGCTAACTTTGATCTCATCCCAGGCCGCTGGTTGAACTAACTCATAGGTCGCGTTACCCATCGCGTCCACTGTCACCAGCACCGTTCCAGTGCCAAGGCCAATGCGCGCCCGGCGGACGAACTGGGTATTGACTCCCTTGTCCTGCGCCACCTTCAGGATCTCGTCCCCGAGCTGGTCGCGACCAATCGCTGAGATGAGAGAGGCGGAACCTCCGAGCTGCGCGAGGTGCGCCGTGACATTAAAAGGAGCTCCGCCCGCATGCCTGCCGGAAGGGAGGCAATCCCACAGGATCTCGCCAAAGGCATAGAATTCGGTAGCCATCGTGAATCAAAATCGGCTTAGTCGTCCTGCCTTGGCCGTCGAATATTCGAAGTTGAGGGTTGAACCTCCTCATCTCGTGTTTCCGGGCCGCCATCCGGTTCGTAGATGAAGATCAGGTCCTGATCCATTCCTTTCGGATCAACGGAGCGTTCGAAGACGAGCAGGTTCTCGGTTCCGATGAGGCAATGCTCCACCCCCGGTTTAAAATGAAATTTTTCGCCCGCCACCAGCGGCGCCACGGCAAGCGTCTTCTCGTTAGGCCGTCGCCAAAGAACAAGGCCAGCGCCTTCCTTCACCTCGATTCGTTCATCCTTTTGCTCGTGTCTCTCAAGCGCAAGATATCCGCCCTCACGAATGACAAGAAACTTCTCCACCCGTGGTTCCTCACGCAGCGTGACCACGACACCGCCCCAATCCGTTTTGATGACTCCTTCACTACGGCACTCGATTTTTTCGAGAAGCTCCGGAAAGCGCGGTGAGGTTTCTCCCACCCGGTCGCGAAAATGGCTGGCCC
>JBEEHO010000169.1:0-4480 GCA_041167425.1 Verrucomicrobiota bacterium
ATTCCATCAGCCTACGATTCCGATATCTTTGCGGAGATCTTCGCCGAGATCGAAAAACTCAGCGGAAAAAAATATGGCGGGACGCTGCCATCGCCTCCGGGTAGCGCGACCGTCTCGGTCGTTGGCGAAGGCGTCTCGCCTTCGCGCACTCTTGCTTCAGCGTCATTCGAGGAAAGTTCGTCGCGGCGAGACGCCGCAACCAGCGACCGGGACGGTCGCGCTACCCAGGAAAAGATAGATATCGCGTTTCGCGTCATTGCCGATCACATCCGCACTCTGAGCTTCGCCATTGCCGACGGGATCCAGCCGGGCAACGAAGGCCGTGGTTATGTCCTGCGTCGCATTCTGCGGCGCGCCGTGCGTTACGGCCGAACGCTTGGCTTTCACGAGCCGTTCTTTTACCGGTTAACTGAAGTGCTGGTCGGCAGTATGGGAGATGTATTTCCGGAATTACGCGCAAGACAAAACGTCATTAAAGAAACGCTGCGACGCGAAGAAGAAGGTTTCAACAAGACGCTCGACAAAGGAATCGCGCTCTTCGAATCCGAAATCGCGCGGGGCCACGCAGCCATTTCCGGAGAGTTCGCCTTCCGGCTCTATGATGAACAGGGGTTTCCATTTGACCTCACGGAGCTGATGGCGCGCGAACGCGGATTGACCGTGGACCAGCAGGATTTCGAAAGGTTGATGGAGCTACAGCGCTCGCGCGCGCGCGCAGCACAAAAGAAGACTGTGATCGAACTTTCAGCATCGGATGGGAAAGCGACGACGAATTTTCTCGGCTACGATCACGATCACACCGGCGCGGACGTGATGGAAGCGACGCCCGCGCAGGGAAAAATCGCGGTGGTTCTAAACAATTCGGTTTGCTACGCCGAGATGGGCGGGCAGGTCGGTGACACCGGCGAGATGGAGAGCGACGGACATCAGTGGACGATTTCAGACACGCGAAAGTCAGGCGGCACCTGGATCCATTTGGTCGAGGGCGAGGACTCGCCGCGCGCCGGCGAGCACGTCACGGTGAGGTTTGACCCGATACGTCGTCGTGCGATCGAGCGGCATCATACGGTGACGCATCTTTTGCATTGGGCGCTGCATGAAATCGTTTCGCGAGAGGCCGCCCAAAAGGGGAGTTATGTTGGTCCGGAAAAGTTAACCTTCGATTTTTCGAGTGCGGCGCTTACCGCGGAACAAAAACGCGCGGTGGAAAAACTCGTTAACGAAAAGATCGCGGCGAATGCGCCGGTGTCGTGGAGGGAGATTCCGTATCCGGAAGCAAAGAGGCGGGCGGACATAACGCAATTTTTTGGCGATAAGTACGGCGACGTGGTGCGGGTCGTGCAGATCGGCGGCGAACCTGAGCGGTTGAATGGATATTCGATGGAACTGTGCGGCGGCACCCACGTGCGCGCGACCGGCGACATCGGATCGTTCCGGATCGTGAGAGAAGAAGCGATCGCGGCGGGAATTCGGCGAATCGAAGCCGTGGCCGGCGATGCGGCTCGCGGCTGGGCCACCCAGGAAGCGGCGAAACAACAGGAAAAATTTGAGGCACTGGCCCGGAAAAAAGATGGGATCGCCGCGTTACCTTCGTTTGAAGACCGCGCGGAGACCCGCGCAATGCTGGAACAGGTTGATGCGCGCTCGGCGCATCTGGAAAAGATCGAAGAACAAGTTCACGAATGGGAAAAACAGCACGCCAGGGCTGCCGACGCTGACGTGCGAAGTCGCGCTGGAATTATCGCGAACGACCTGGCCGCGGCGCACGCCGGCGAAAAATATTATGTCGGGGAACTGCCGGAAGCCGACGCGAAACTGCTCCAAGCAGTGGTGGACGCCCTCAAGCCCAAGTTCGGCGGTCCCATTTTTCTCGCGGGCGCGCTCGACGGGCGCGTGGCTTTGATTGCGTCGGTGCCGAAAGGACTAACGTCAAAATTTCAGGCGAACAAATTGATTCAGGAAATCGCGCCAATAGTTGACGGCAAAGGCGGTGGCCGGCCCGAAGGCGCCCAGGGCGCGGGAAAAGATGCGACGAAGATCGGCGAGGCGTTGTCGCGCGCGCGTGAGCTGCTTTCTACGGTTCTCTAATCCGGCAGTGCGATGGTGACGATCGCCGTGGCGGCGACGGCGAAGGCCAGCACGAACAGGTAGATGATTCCACCGAAGGCAAACTTCAGCGTCGTCATAAACCAATTCTGCCGGTAAACGCTGCGGATCGAGAGAAAGATCTGCACGACGACCAAAAGGGAGAGAGCCAGAGTGAGCAGCGCCTGGGGAGTTCCCGGTATCCATCGGTCCAGTCCGATGGAAATCAGGACGACGAGAATGACCGCGATATAAAAGAAAGCATGGATGTTGAGCGCGTAAACCAGGTGCTCGATATAGAAGCGTTTCTGCCGGAGGTAGAGGAGTTTCAGGACGAAGGCGAAAAGCGGAATACAGAAGAGCATCATGGTGGAAAGATTGCTCCGGAGTGTTTCGACAAAGAGTTTAACCTTGCTGCCGTCCTCCCCGATTCGGTCTTTCACCCGCTGCTCCATCCAGGTCCCGAACGGAGTGCTCGGTCCATCCTTGTTGTGGCCAAATCGAATGTGGCGCGGTTTTTTCTTTATTTGCCCGGCTGCTATCTCGCTCATCACCTCATCGGCGGCGGCCTGAGCGACGGAAGGGGTAGCAGTGGCTGGTGAAACACTGGGCAATGGGTTTTCGATCGCGGCGCTGGATTCGACTGGGATGATCGGCGGCGTTACGCGCGGATCCTTTTCGAGGGATTCCAAGAGCGGCAGTTCTTTGTGTCGTGCCTTCAGCGCGGCGATCTTTTGTTCGAAACGCGCCCGGGCCTCCGGAGGAAGGTCCTCCGTTCTCACCGTGCGCGGGTTGTTCACCGGAATGAGTCTCGCGCAAAGAAAAAATACGATGCTGACGAGAAGATAGAGACGCAACGGGTGGAGAAAACGGACCCGGCGGCCCTCGACAAATTGGTTCGTCAACCAGCCGGGGCGCCACAGAAGGAGCCCGATGGTTCGAATGAATTTGGAATCCCAGTTTAGAAACGAGTCGAGCACATCGACAATGACATGCCGGAACGAGCGGTGATAATTGACGGCCGCTTGCCCGCAATTTGAACAATACTGCCCGCGCAATTCCGTTCCGCAATTTTCACAGTGAGTCAGGGGCGCCAGTTCCTTCTTCGGCTTCTTTCGCCAGCCGAAGCGCCGTTTGCGACCGCCGCGATTCTCTTCCAGCGCCGAAGCGACTGCGTCGCCTACAATCGCCTGCTCGACCTCATCCGGCATGGGAATTAGCTCCGGCTCATTTTATCGCTGCCCAGACGCGATGGACATCGTCGTGATCTTCGATGGTCTGAAGAAATTCGCCGGCGTGGGCGCGTTGTTCGTCGGTCAGCTCCGGAAAATTTTTCGCGAGGTAACCCAGCTCGCTCGTGACAATCGTCCAGCCGTTTGCGGCCAGCCACTGCGAAACGGCGTGCAAGTCGCTCCGCTCGGTGATGAAGCGCGCACCGGTGGTTCCTCCCGGGATATCGTCGTTCTCGGTATGCGAAAGCGGTTCCACGTTCTGCGCGCCAGCTTCGATCGCGGCCGCTTCGATGTCCGCGGCCGCGTCCGCATGATGCGCTTCCACCAGGCCGACGTGGTCGAAGAGAAATTTATTGCTGCCGGGGGCGCCGAGCTGGCCGCCTTTCTTGAAGAGTACACGAATTTCCGGGGCGGTGCGGTTGTTGTTGTCGGTCAGGATCTCAACGATGACCGGAATCTTGTGCGGCGCGTATCCCTCGAAAACGACATGCTCCATGATGAGTTTGTCGTCCCCGATGCCCGCGCCTTTTTTGATCGCGCGCTCGATTACGTCACGAGTGACGCTGGCCTTGCGCGCTTTGTCCACCACCGCGGCAAGCCGCGGATTTCCTCCCAGCTCAGCGCCGCCGAGCTTCGCGGCCACCATGATTTCTTTCACGAGCTTTCCGACGAGCTGGCCTTTTTTCAATCCGGCGACTTCTCGTTTTGCATGAAGCCATTGGCGACCCATACCGCCATGTATCAGGAGGTGGGCAGCTCAGCAAGCCGACGTGTCCTGCCTTTCTGTGACCGCCGCCATATTGGCGGCGTTAGTTTGGCGGGATAACGTCTCTCTCACGCTTCGCGCAGTGAAGCGGCCACAGAAGAAGCATCTAATCGCGAAACAAGAAAAGAGCGGCAGTCCCAACGGCGCCAATCACGAACAGAGCGATATCGTTCGTCACAAAATACGGATACACCATGAGCGCGAGGCCAAGGAACATGGGCTTCCAGACGTGCATCCGTTTTCCGTAAACGAACGCGACGAAACCGATCGAGCCGAAGAGCAATCCGCCGATGAGATTTGCGCCGCTGAAGACAGGCATGACTCGTTTTCCAGCTAATCTTGCGCCAGAGCAAACAGGTAGAGGCGCTTGTGCCAAGCGCCTAACCGGGCAACAGGC
>JBEEHO010000170.1:0-7281 GCA_041167425.1 Verrucomicrobiota bacterium
CGTCGTAAGTGAATCCCACGAAGTCGAAGCTGTTATGCAGATCGAAGCTGTCCGACCCGGTGTGGAGGTAAATCTCGCTGAATCGGCAAGGTTTAGTGTGTAATGCAGCAGACGACATCTAACGAGAAATGGGCGTCATAATGACGGGAAAAAAGGCGTCATGAAGCCGCCTATTTCTTGCATTTGCTGGGGAAAACGCCTTAAAAGGCCTCACGAACTCAGTGATACCCCCCGACCCAAACCCACGCAAGAAGAAACTCGACTCTGTTCGTGAAGTCATCCGCCTGAAGCATTATTCGTGGCGGACGGAGAAGACCTACCTCGACTGGATCAAGCGCTTCATTCTTTTCCATGACAAGCGGCACCCCAAAACGATGGGCGCACCGGAGGTCCGGGAGTTCCTGAGCAGCCTGGCCACTGATCGGAAAGTGGCGGCTTCGACTCAAAACCAAGCCTTCAGTGCGCTTCTTTTTCTCTATAAGGAAGTGCTGAAACAGGAGCTGCCGTGGATAGAAAATGTCCAGCGAGCAAAGCGGCCGGCAAAGTTGCCCGTGGTTCTTACGCCCGCTGAAGCCAGGGCCACCTTGAGCAAGATGCGCGGCACCGCTCGATTGATGGCTCAAATGCTCTATGGCTGCGGCTTGCGCTTGAATGAGTGTGCCCGGCTGCGGGTAAAAGATGTCGACTTCGGTTACCTCCAGGTCACCATCCGCGACGCCAAAGGAGGCCGCGACAGGATAACCATGTTGCCGGTCACGCTGGTGGAGTCCTTACGCCGCCAAATCGAGAAGTGCCGCTTGTTGCATGAAGAGGACCTCGCGGCCGGGTTTGGGACAGTGTTTCTCCCAGGGGCCATCGCGCGCAAGTATCCCAGCGCCTCGCGGGAGTTTGGGTGGCAATACATTTTTGCGTCGGCGCGCACTTCCACCGATCCCCGGGTGGAGAATGAAACCATCCCCGGGGCGCGACACCACGTCGGGGAAAGTTTTCTCCAGCGCGCGGTGAAGCAGGCCGTCCGCGACGCCGGAATCGACAAACCTGCCACCTGTCACACTTTCCGGCATAGTTTTGCCACTCACCTGCTGGAAAATGGATACGACATCCGCACGGTGCAGGAACTACTCGGACACCGCGACGTGAGCACGACGATGATTTATACCCATGTGCTCAACAAGCCGAGCCTGGGGGTGAAGAGCCCGCTGGATTGAGGAGACCAAGGCAGAGCAACGGCACGGCTGCCGCGACAGGGACGAACCACGACAGAGCAGCCGGCACGGGTGCCGCTACAGAAGCAGGCGACAGGACTGCGGGGATGGGGGCTTCCAGACCGCCTTTCCCTCGTGAAGGGCGGTCTCGTCTGCCCGAAATTGACCCTCGACCTCGCGAAATACTCTCGCGGGGTCGCCAGGTGGTGCGTCCGCGCCGCGAAACGACCTCCACGCTTCGCGAAATGAATTCCCGGGGTCGGGAAATGAGCTCTGGGCCACGCGAAAAGACATCTCGGCGTCGCGAAATCGACGCTCGGCGTTAGGAAATTACGGCTGGCGGCAATGCGACCGTCGCTGGGCGTCACGCAATCGATGGCGGGATCGATCAAATCGCGGCTCGGGGTTCCGCGACGAATGCTGGTGGTGCCGGAAAAATTAGGCTTGCGCGCAAAGGCGCGCTCTGCTGAGAATGCTGGCACCCCCGAGCCCCTAGCCCTCCAACCCGGAAACGGAGCAGTAGCTCCGTGCCCCAACCCCACCACACCATGACCCAAGACCAAAACAACATCACCACCATGTTCGAGACGACGCTCAATTTTCTCGAGGACAATAATTCGGTTTGGAGCGGAACGGCGGCTTTCGCGGACGCGGTGACGCGCGCGAAAACCGGCAAAGACGCGATCAATACCTCCGCCGATTCACAGCAGACGCCAACCAGCGGTGTGACCGATGACAAGGCGGATGCCCGGAACGATCTGGAAGAGAAGACGCTGGAAATCGCCGATCAGATTTCGGCCTTCGCCGCGAAGAGTGGCGACAACGATCTCGGGGCGAAAGTGGAAATGACCAAGTCCTCCCTCGACAAGATGATCGAGAGCGATCTGGAACAAACGGCCGAGCGCGTGGCCAACCTGGCGAACGATAACATCGCGGCGCTGGCGGCGTTCGACGTGACGGCCGCGGATGTGACTGCGCTGACGACGGCGCGGACAACGTTCGTCGGGATAAAGACTTCACCGCGGCAGGCGGCGGTCGATCGCAAGACGCAGACTCTCTCGCTCCCGCAGCTCATCGCGAAGGTGCGCAGCATTTTCCGGAATGAGATCGACAAGATGGTGACGAAGAAAAAGAAAACGCATCCCGACTTCTTCTCCGGTTATTTCACCGCGCGCATCATCGTGAACCGCGCCGCCACCCACGCCGCTCCGAAGAAAGCTGCGACTCCGGAACCGCCGAAACCTCCGACGCCGTAACGGGGGGCTCGCGCTCCGCGAGGCAAGAGTGGGAGCCGTGCGATTATTTTCCACGGATCTAATAGTGAGCGGGGTGACGGCTCTCTCACAAAAAAAGTGGGACGGCACGGAGGCCGCCGCTCCAACGCCGGAGCGTCTCTTGCATTTTAGGCGGCGTTGTGCTCAATAAGAAGCCGCTCTTCCGCCTTGCCTGCCAGTAGCTCGAGGCCCTGAACGCAATCCTTCATTTTATGTTCGCCATTTTTCTCGCACAAGCGCCGGCCCCGGCCTCCGGCCCAGGCTCCAGCCTGATCAGCATGCTGCCGTTCGTTTTCATTTTCGTCATCATGTATTACGTGATGCTCCGGCCGCAGATGCGGCGGCAAAAGGAACAGGCGAAGCTCGTTTCCTCGCTCAAGACGGGAGACCGCGTGATCACCACCTCGGGGATTCACGGGCTGATCTCGAACGTGAAAGACACGACCGTGATCGTGAAGGTGGCCGATAATGTGAAGCTCGAGATGGAGAAGACGTCGGTCACGAATGTGGTGAAAGGGAGCGACGCTTCGTAACCGCCCGGAATGACAAGATAATCCCGCTCGGAATGACGCCATGAGTCCTGCCTACACTTTTCTTATCCTCCTCGGTTTGCTGATCCTGTTCGGCTGGTATTTCGCCACCGATCACGGCGCGCGGAAACGCATTCTCGCCGCGGCTTTGATGGCGCTGCTCGTCACCTTCAGCCTGCTCACGATTTATCCGCCGGACAAAAACATCCGGCTCGGCCTCGATATCCAGGGCGGCACTTCGTTCCTGATCCGGATGGAAAAGGCGGACAAGCAAATCACGAAAGAGATGCTCGATCAGGCCGTGGAAGTGATCCGCAAACGGGTGGATTATTTTGGCGGCGGCGAACCGGTCATCAGCCCGGTGGGAACGGACCGGATCCTGGTGCAGATCCCGGGCTTGGGCACGGAGAAAATCGAGGAGGCGCGCCAGCAATTATCCCGCGTGGCGAAGCTGGAGTTCCGCCTGGTTTATCCGGATAACGGCCAGCGTTTGCAGGGTGTCGACGCGGGCACGGAAGTGATCCCGCCGGATTATAAGATCGAGACCTACAAGGCCCACGCGGAGGAGGGCAAGAAGCCGCGGGAAGAGCGTCTCCTGGTGAAGAAGAAGTCCGACCTGGGCGGTGAGCATGTGACTTCGGCGCACGCGGGATTTGGCAACGACGGCTGGGAAGTTTCACTCAATTTCGACACCGAAGGCGCGAAGACCTTCGGCAAGATCACCGAGGCGCACACGAACCATCGCTTCGCGGTGGTGCTGGACGGCGTGATTCAATCGGCGCCGAATATCCGCGAGCCGATCTACGGCGGCAACGCGCGCATTTCCGGAAGTTTCGGCGAACAGGAAGCGCGCAGCCTGGCGAGCGTGCTGGAAAATCCGCTGCAAACGCCGGTGCGGATCGAGGAGGAACGCAGCGTCTCCCCCACGCTCGGCATGGATTCGATCCGCTCGAGCATTATCGCCGGTCTCATCGGCCTCGCGCTCACGCTGGTTTGCGTGATGATCTATTACAAATTTGCGGGGCTGATCGCGAACCTGGCGCTGCTGATCAATATCATCCTGCTCATCGGCGCGCTGACGATGTTTAACTTCGTGCTGACGCTGCCCGGCATCGCCGGCATCATTCTCACGATCGGCATCGCGGTGGATGCGAGCGTGCTGATTTACGAACGGTTGCGGGAAGAGCTGGCGCTGGGGAAATCGCTCAAGATCGCCGTGCAATCCGCTTACGATAAGGCGTTCAGCTCGATCTTTGACGCCAATGTCACGACGCTCATCACGGCGGCGATCCTTTTCTGGAAAGCGAGCGGGCCGGTCAAGGGTTTCGCGATCTCACTTTCGCTCGGCATCCTGGCGTCGCTCTTCACGGCGCTCATCGTGGGGCGGAATGCGCTGAGCTGGTTTGTCGATTCGGGGAAGGTCAAGCGCATCTCGATGTTGCACCTGATTTCGTCGCACAATTTCAACTTCCTCGGGAAAGGTTTCATCGCGTGCATGTGCTCGCTGGCGCTCATCATCGCGGGCGCGACTGCGTTCTACGTGCGCGGGGACCGGAACTTCGGCGTGGATTTCCGCGGTGGCGATCTCCTTTCGTTTAGCAGCACGCAGCCCGTCTCGGTCCACGATGTGCGCCAGGCGCTGGAACCGATTCATCTCGGCGAGGCTCTCATCCAGCAATCGACGGAGCGCGGCAAAAATTACATCACGATCCGGAGTGCCATTAACACGAGCGGCGTTATTAAGAAGCAGCTCCCAAATGCTCTGCCGCAAGCTGGTTTGACCGTCGAACAGGAGGAACGCGTCGGTGCCCTCGTCGGTGGCGAGCTGGCCAAGACTTCCCTTTGGGCGCTGGCCCTGGGTATCCTCGGGATTCTCATCTTCGTCACGTTTCGCTTTGAGTTGTCATTCGCGGTCGGCGCCATTGTCGCGGTGCTGCACGACGTCATCATCACGGTCGGCGTCTTTTCGCTGCTCGGGCGCGAGCTCACTCTCACCATGGTGGGCGCGGTGCTCACGATCGCCGGTTATTCGATTAACGATACGATCGTGGTCTACGATCGAATTCGCGAAGGCCTGGCCAGCGGCAGGCGCGGTTCGATCGAGCAGATCATGAATGACAGCATCAACCAAACGCTCAGCCGCACCATCCTCACCAGCACGGTGACGCTGATCCCGATTCTGTGCCTGTTTTTCTTTGGCGGCGCGGTTTTGCGCGACTTCGCCCTGGCGATCATCGTCGGCGTGGTGGTGGGAACCTATTCGTCCATCTTCATCGCCGCGCCGATCGTGCTCTGGTGGACGCGCGCCCGCGGCCGGAGTGCTTCATCTTTGCGACAGGAGATCGCAGAGAAAACCACTCCCGTGACCGGGCCAGCGGCTTGATCTGAAGGGGTTACGGGGCGCCCGAACGAAAGTTATTCACAAGAGTTGACGCCTTCACCCCGCCCGCGTAGGCTCGGCTTTACCGGTCGAGCCGGGAAGATTTTCAAACCGAAGGAACTACCATGCCAGAAGTTATCGTTCGTAAAGGTGAACCAGTTGACCGCGCGCTGAAGCGGTTGAAGAACAAACTGGACGCCGAAGGCATTCTCGAGGAGGTCCGTCGGTTGCGGGCGTTTGAAACGCCGAACCAGAAGAGCCGGCGCAAGGCGAAGGCCAACGCCAAACGGGGCCGGACAAAATTCCGCTTCAATCCTTCTTAAACGCGGTTCGCTCCGCAGAATTCCAAGGCGCTCGTTAACCCGAGCGCCTTTTTGTTTCGCCCTCCTGATCCTGCTCCTGATCTTTCCGTTGAATCTCTCAACGAATGATCACGATCGGGAATCGATCAATCGCATTCGCAGACGATCCGGAAGCCGAGATCGTTGCAGGAATAGTTCGGAACGTTCGAGCCCCGTGCAGTGGCCCGAAGGCTGTTGAAACGCGATTTCCAGCTTCCGCCTCGATAGACCCGCTTCGCTCCCACCGTTGGGCCTCGTGGATTCACTTTCGGCGCGCCGCGATATGGTTCCAGAAAATCCAGGCACCATTCCCAGACGTTGCCCGCCATGTCCTCCATCCCGAACGGGCTGGCGCCAAAGGGGAACGCGCCCACGGGTGAACTTTCCGGGTATCCATCATCGATCTCGCGGTCGCTCCAGGCGAACACCGTATTTCGATCGGCGAAATTTCCCAGGTCGCCGCGCCCATCGTGATTGCCCCAAGGATATTTTCGGCCATCCGTTCCCCGCGCGGCATACTCCCACTCCGCTTCGGTTGGCAGACGATATTTCTTCCGCTCCCGCGTCGAGAGAGATTGACAGAATTTGATCGCCTCGAGGCTGCTGACGTAGACGACGGGATGGCGGTCACCCGCTCCTGCGGCGCGCTTTCTCGCGTGGGCGGGATCGAACTGCTCGTATTCCGCGTTCGTGATCAGATGCCGGGACATATAAAACCGGCTCAAGGTGACTCTGGTTAGCGGGCGTTCGTTCGGTCCGGCATCAACCGCGTCGCTCCCCATGATAAATTCGCCCGCCGGAACAAAACGCATCTGGCTGCCGACCGAATTGACGTAGTTCGCAAAGCGCTCGCCATCGATTTCCAGCTCCGGGGCCGGCCTGGCCGCGGGAACAACTTCAATGGGCGCTGCTTTGGCGACGGGATAGACGATGGGCGCACGGGGTGGCGGTAGCGCTCCCGGATCGGACATCTTGTCTGCCTCCTCCAAATAGAGATCGACGAGGTCTTCGGCGTCCTCCGCTTCGATGCCGAGATTCTCCGCCATGTTGACGAACGCATCACGCGTGTCATCCGCCATGCCGTCACTATCGAGACCACTCAATCGAAGCATCCGCAGAAAATCCTCCTTGGGATCGAGGGACTTCTGCCGCCGCGCTCTCGCCTCTTTTTTTGCGTCAGGCGAAATCGAAGCGGCCGGGGCCGGGACGTTCGGGGCGAGGCGTTGCGCGCC
Source organism: Verrucomicrobiota bacterium (assembly GCA_041167425.1). GTDB lineage: Bacteria > Verrucomicrobiota > Verrucomicrobiia > Chthoniobacterales > UBA10450 > AV80. The sequence goes on from JBEEHO010000170.1 coordinate 6,963, forward strand.
GCTGTCTTTTAATTCAGCCTCGATATAGGAAGTAATTTGCTCCTCGCTCAGGCCGTGTTCCGTCCCGAAGCGATGAAGGCTCTTTTCCTCCTCCGCGGTCAGGACGCTGTCCGCGAGGGCGAATGTCAGGTATTTGTGAAATTCGATGACCGCCTGCTCGTTGGCTTGCGCGGCCAGCTCTTCATCCAATTGCTGACGGCGGGCCGGATCCAAAAGCTCGACCCGTGCCTGCGTCAGATAGCGGGAAGATTCGTCAAGGCCCGGTCGCAGCAGCTGCGCCAGCGGATTGCTCGGCTGGTTCTTCAGCGGCAACTTTTTC
>JBEEHO010000171.1:0-4822 GCA_041167425.1 Verrucomicrobiota bacterium
TGATTCGCCCAGAAAACTTCGAGGAGTTGCTGATAACTCACGATCGCAGGATCGAACTCCACCTCGACTACTTCGGCGTGCCCTGTGCCGTGGCCGCACACATCTTCGTAGGTCGGGTTCTCCTTCGCGCCGCCCGCATATCCGACCGTCGCATTCGTCACGCCCGCCGTGCCGCGGAAGGTCGCTTCGACGCCCCAAAAACATCCGGCGCCGAACGTCGCTTTTTCTGTGCTCATGTTGTCACCATGAAACGAGAAGAGCCGAGGCGCAAATCTCCGCGGCCAGGTCGAATCAACTACATGACCATGCCGCCATCAACGGTCAGCACCTGGCCGGTGATATACTTCGCCTCCGCGCAAGCGAGATAAGCGACCGCACCCGCGATGTCGTCGGGTTGCCCCAGCTTTCCGAGCGGAATTTTTTGCAGGATCGCCTGTCGCACGTCGTCGGAAAGCGCGCCGGTCATATCCGTTTCGATCAATCCGGGAGCAATGGCGTTCACGGTAATGCCGCGACTGGCCAGCTCCCGCGCGAGCGATTTCGTGAGACCGATCAATCCCGCCTTGCTCGCCGCATAATTGGCCTGTCCCGCGTTGCCGATCAATCCGATGACCGAGCTGATGTTGATGATTCGCCCGCTCCGTTGCTTGATCATCGGCCGCATCAAGACCTGCGCAAAATTGAAGGCGCCTTTCAGGTTTGTGTTCAGGACCGTGTCCCAATCCTCCACCGGCATCCGCATGCTGAGACCGTCACGCGTCACGCCGGCGTTGTTCACCAGAATGTCGATCCGGCCGAATTCTTCCAGGATCCGGGCGCCAATCTTTTGCACGGCGGCATGGTCCGCAACATCGACGGCATACGCTTTCGCTGCGTCCGCGCGCGACGCATTGATTTCTTCGGCGGTCCTTTGCGCGTTTGTTTCGGTGCGGCTGACGGAAGCGACGCGCGCGCCTTCACTGGCCAGACGCACGGCGATGGCGTGCCCAATCCCCCGCCCCGCGCCGGTTACCACTGCGACCTGATTCTCAAATCTCATAGAAGTTTCATTCTGGGCGCAGCGGGGTGTGCGCTCAAATCAAAACGTGAACACGCTCAGAAACGCCACCTCAATGGCCAGCGCTTCCTGGATGTTTCGGCCCAGATAATCGCGCATTTCCTCCAGCCGCCGAATGCGACGAAGGATTTCCGGAGTCGACAATTTCCGACCGAGGAGGCGGGTCTGATCTTGGGCGGACGACAGTTCGCATCGCGCCACCCCGGTATTTGCCCGGAGTACATCCGACCACCAGAGAAAGAGCGTTTCGACCAGGCGCGCGCGTTGCCGCACGTACCGACTTTCCGTGAGGGCCTTGAAATAATCTTCGCGCTCGTCCAGCCAGGATCCGTCCGTGGTGTTCTTGTAGCGAACCTCGTCCCGCTTCAACGCCGCCGCGTTCTCCTCCTGGATCCCCTCCCGCATTCGCGCGAGCAGGCGGTGGAACCCACGGGCGAGCCGATACGCATGTTGCACTCCCTTCGCCGCAGGAGTGGCAACGTGGCCGAGCAATTCGACCAGTTCTTCTTCTTCGGCGGAGGGCTCCGTTTTTTCCTCCGGGTCGAGCGGCACCGATATGCAACGGGAGAGAATAGTGTCCGGCAGAACTTCCGGCATCGAACTCAAGAGAAGGAGGAGCGAGTCGTTAGGCGGTTCTTCCAGTGTTTTCAGAAACGCGTTCGCAGCTTGCGGCTGGAGACGATCGGCGTCGGCCACGATCGCCACCTTTCGGCGGCCCCCGCTGGTCCGCATCTGCAGGGAATGTTCGAGCGCGCGCACCTGGCCGATCACGATACGGCGTGATTTCGATTCCGGCTCGGCCAGGTAAACTCCCGGCGGCTGGGTGGCGAAAACGTCCACGGCCTTTACGCCGGTCACCAGATTCACCAGATCTGACGCGAGCCCGCGCTTCCCGCTGCCGGATGATCCGGAAATCAAATAGGCGTGGGCCAGCCGGCCGTGCTCATAAGCGCGGCTCAAGTATTCGAACGCGCCGGTGCGGGTAAAGGCCATCGATCTACGAAGCGCGAGCCGCGTCCTCTTTTTTTGGCGGCGCCAACAAAGCTGGAAAACGCCGCGACACTTCACGCCAGATTTCAGTTTCGATTTCATCCGGGGAACGAGAGCCGTCGAGCAGGCGAAGCCGCACGGGTTCGCGGCGCGCAAGGTCGCGGTAGGCCTCGCACACACGTTCATAAAATTCCTGCGGCTCCTGCTCCATGCGATCGATCACCACCACCGGCCGAACGCGCCGCGCCATGCGCGCGCGCGCGGTGGCCACATCCACATCGAGAATAATGGTGAGGTCCGGGCGGTCCGGACCGACGGCGAAATCATTCAGCGTCGCCACGATATCCGGCTCGAGTTTCCGGGCGACGCCTTGATACACCGTGGTGGAATCGAAAAAACGATCCGAGATTACGACGCAGCCTTGTTCGAGCGCCGGCCGGATTGTTTCGCGCACGAGCTGGCTGCGACTGGCCGCGAAAAGCAGCAGCTCCGTCTCCGGTGTCATCGCAAAACTTTCCGGCGCGAACTGGAGAAGGTCGCGAATCTTTTCGCCGATGGCCGTGCCGCCTGGTTCGCGGGTGATGAGCACGCGGACGCCCGCCTGTTCGAGACGCGACGCGAGCCGTTTCACTTGCGTGGATTTTCCGCAGCCTTCAGAGCCCTCGAATGTGATAAACGCGCCGCGCGACATCAGAGCGAGTGTGAAACACTGGAGCGCGGTTGTCGAATCGCTCTTGCTCATCTATTTAATCTTTGCGTGAAAAAATTCTGGCTCGTCAAACAGGAACCGTCCGCCTATTCGTGGACGAATTTCGTCAGCGATGGAAAGACGAGCTGGACGGGCGTGCGGAATTACACAGCGCGCAACAATCTCCGCGCCATGCGCGAGGGAGATCAGGTGCTGTTTTACCACAGCGTGGTCGGCAAGGAAATAATCGGCATCGCCAGAGTCGTGCGCGAAGACTATCCCGATCCCACGGCGGCGGAGGGCGATTGGAGTGCGGTGGATCTCGCGCCGGAAAAAGAGCTGGGCCGCCCGGTCACGCTCGAGGAAATCAAGCGTAACCCGAAACTAAAGGAGATGGCGCTCCTCCGTTTGTCGCGCTTATCAGTTCAGTCGCTGACTAAGATGGAGTTTGAGGAAATTCTTCGCATGTCGCGCTGAGGGTGGATCGCGTCGCTCCACCGCGCGATGTATTAAGCGCGTCGATCCACCCCTGCGATTAGGCTTGTTTGCTTCCGGGTTGGGATCGAAAATCCGGCGTGACCGGCGCCACTGCGACTTCGTTGCCCTCCATCTTCGCTCTTTCCGCGGAAGCGGACCGCGAAGCTCTGATCGTTTCAGTGCATGACGTCGCGCCCGCGACGCGGGCCGCCGCGGAGAAAATGGTGGCGGAGCTTGCCCACCATCGCATTTCGGTTTGCTCGTTGCTGGTGGTGCCGAATTACCACCACGGCGGTTGTGCCACCGAAGATCGCGGTTTTGTGCGATGGCTTCAGGATTTGGAATCGCAGGGCCACGAGATCGTGATCCACGGTTATTTTCACGAGAGGCCGCGCCGCAACGGCGAAAGCCTGAGCGAGCGGTTTCTGACCCGCCTTTATACCAACGACGAAGGCGAATTCTACGACCTCGAATATGACGAAGCGTTTCGCCGGATCACCCGCGCGAGAGAGGAATTTATCGCAGCGGGCCTGACCCCGCGCGGTTTTATCGCGCCCGCGTGGCTGCTTGGTCCGGCCGCGGAGCGAGCGGCAGCGGAAGCCGAAATGGAATACACCACTCGATTGGCAGAAGTGCGCGACCTGCGCTCGGGAAATCATTTTCCGGCGCGAACTCTCGTTTATAGTGTGCGCAGCGGGTGGCGTCGTGCTGCCAGCCTGGCTTGGAACGGCGCGCTGGCCCGCCAACTCACTGGAGCGACCCTCGCCCGCGTCAGCCTTCATCCGCCCGACCGCGATCACTCTGAAATCTGGCGGCAGATCCTGCGGTTGACCGACCGGCTGGTCGAGAACCGGACTCCGACAACGTATCGAGACTGGATCGCGGAGAAGCGCAGTCGCAACGGCGCGTAGCCGTTTTGCCCATGAGCCGTTGCGATCTCCACATTCATTCCCGTTTCAGCGCGCGGTCCGAAGAGTGGCTCTTTCGCCGGTTCGATTTTCCCGATAGTTACACCGATCCGCGAGAGCTGTATCGGCTCCTGCGCAAGCGCGGGATGGATTTTGTTACGATCACCGATCACGACACGATCGATGGGAATCTCGAAATCGCGGAATTGGACCAGACATTCATCAGCGAAGAAGTCACCACGTATTTTCCCCACGATCCGTGCAAGCTGCATCTGCTCGTTTGGGGAATATCGGAAGCGCAGCATTCGGAAATTGCGGCTCTGCGGGAGAACATTTTCGAGCTGCAAAGTTATCTTCAAAAAGCGGCGATCACTCACTCCGTGGCGCATCCGCTCTACAGCATCAACGGCAAGCTCGAGGCGTCGCATCTCGAACGGCTGATTCTGCTTTTCAAACATTTCGAAGGTATCAACGGTTTGCGCGACGCTCTCCTGAGCGTGCTGGCGCGGGAACTTCTTTCCGGGCTCACACCCCAAAAAATCGAAGAGCTGGCGAACCGTCACGATCTTCCACCGACGCACGCCGAGCCCTGGCAAAAGATCTTCACCGGCGGCTCGGACGACCACGGCGGACAATTTGTGGCCGGCGCCTTCACCCTGGGCCGCGCGAAATGTTTCGAGAGCCCTTTCCAAAGCGAGACGT
>JBEEHO010000172.1:0-6023 GCA_041167425.1 Verrucomicrobiota bacterium
AAGATGCATCGCTCCCCGCCCATAGCGCGATAGGAAAGCTTGATCTCATCTTCGACGTGCGTCGTCAGGTCGCGCACATCGATGAAGACGAATCGGCTTCGGGCGTAGGAAGCCAGGAGCCGCGCCATCCAGTTGTGGTCTTCCGCCTCCAGCTCGAAATGTTCCGAGCCGATGTAGCGCAGGGCGAGCCATCCGCGGGCCAGGAGACGGGTGAGAAGGCCCGCGCGTTTTTTTGGGGGCCGGATACCGCAAAGGCGAAACCGATTCCCCAGCGCTGCTTTCAGCAGGCTACGGAGCCGGCGCGCCGGCCGATCGCTGCGAAAGGCGCGGAGATAAATGACCGCCGGCCGATGTGCGTTCCGAAAGAACAGCCACAAGCCGAGTGGAGCCGCCAAGGCGCTCGCCGCCATCACGAGCAGCAGGATCGTTCCCGCCGATTGATCGGAGGCCTTGTGTTGCAGCACCACCCACAAGGTCACGGCGACGGCCAGGGCGGCGAGAACTGCCGCGAGACTCAGGGAGAAGCGAAGGACGTTGGCAAAGAAGCGGACCGGATCGGACAGCGGCTTGCATCGCGCCAGAACCAGAGAGACCTCGTTGGACCGCTCCATTCCAAGAATCGGTGTACTGAATCTGCTATTGCAACGTCAAGCCGCGATCGTGGGACAAATGGCTTGCAGGTCCGATTCGCACCTGCCGCGCGAAAGAGTTGCTTAGGTTGGACGCGTGCCGCGGCACCGCGGATAGCGTTCACAACCCCAGAACTGCTGCCCTGCGTTGACGCACTTTGTGCCTGAGTGAATTCAATTACCTGTCGCAAGCTAGAACGCTGTTATCCCTCGTTCCCAAGTTGCACTTGGGAACGGACCGCATGTCTCCGGCAGTTGCACTGCTTTTCCCTTTCCGAGCCACGGCCTATTTTCCTGACGCCCAAAGGACCTTTCGACCTGCCGTCGGCCTAACGGCTGGAACCCGATTTTTCGTCGGAATCACCGCTGATTCCGGGAATGGGCGGCGAGTCCTGGGATTAATCTGGCGGAGCCGGGGATGAGTGGTTTCCAGCCGAGGATGCGCGCGGCGCAGCCCGGGCTGCGTGCGGCTTGTCCGGGTTTCACGGCGTCGAGCCGGGGATGGAGGGCAAGAAGCCTGGGATGCGCGCGGTTATTCCGGGACAGGCGCCGTCCAGCCGGGGATGCACGGGATGCAGGCGCGGCTGGATGCGGCGCAGCCCGAGCTGGGTGCGCTCCAGCCGGTGGTCGAGTGATTGAATCCTGGGCCGAAGACGATGCGTCCGGGGCTGGATCCCATGAATCCCGGGACGGAGACGGTGCGTCCGGGTCTGGACGGCATGAATCCTAGGCTTCTCCCTACCGTGCCCGGGCGGCATGCGAAGCGATCCCGGCGGGATGAGTTACCTACCGGGAAGGATGCGAAGGGATGCTGCTTTTCACCAAAAAGCCATCGTGGAACTTAACTTCAGTTAAAGTGATTTTACGGCCGTTCTCCAGTGCAGTTAGGAAGGCGGCATATTTGCGCGTCTTCGGATGATTGATTCCCCAAGCCTTTGGTGCACCTCTTGCCGCACGCGCTGCGAACAGTTCGGCCTCAGGTATCCTGCCAATTTGGCCCAACTGATAGGCAAAATTGTAGTAGACATCCAGAGTATCGCGATACTCAGACCCAAGCAGTTTCTCGTCGACGGCAATGACCAGCTTGTATTCTGCTTCAGCTTCCGCATATTTTTGTTGGTCTCTCAGCGTGTTAGCAAGAAGCATTCGGCTTGCGAGCGGAGTAACGGTGTCGCTTAAGGGAGAACTGGTGTTATTCATCAGGTTGTAAGTGGTCGACCCCAGCACTTTCTCGTTTAATGCGATCGATTGCCTGAGCAGCTCTTCCGCTTCGACGTTTTTCCCCTGGTAACAAAGATTGCGCGCCAGATTACCACGGCTGTCGAGGGTGGCGCTGTTCTCAGGCCCCTGCATCTTCTCGTTCATGTGTAGGGCCTGACGGATCTCTGTTTCCGCTTCTTCGTGCCGGCCTTGCTTATCTAAAATCATGCCCAAAAGGTCGCGGGTCCAACCGGATCGCTCAACTCCCACGGTTGTGTCTTTTAATTTTATTATCTCCCGAACCTCCGTTTCTGCTTCGACGTAACGTTCCTGGAGCGCGAGCGTCTTAGCCAACTCCTCGCGGCAATAGAGAGTGCTATGATGCGCTGCTCCGAGTGTTTTTTCGCGAAGCTGAAGGGCTCGGCGTATCGTGGCCTCTCCTTCCGCCAACTTTCCGCTCTCAGCGAGAGTCGTGCCGAGATTAACCAGATTGAGGAGCGTCCCGTTGTCTTCCGGACCTAGCACTTTCTCCTGCAGTCGAAGTAGCTCACGCATTTGTTCGATCCCCTCTTCATAACGACCTGCATTATTAAGGTTCGCGGCCACAGCGCCGCGAGCCCGCAACGTATCGGGATGTTCGGGTCCGAGAACTTTTTCGCGCAGGGTTAAGACGTGCCGCATTTCGACCAACGCCACCTCCGGATCGCCACCCCCGTAGTCCCCGCTTAGCGCTAACGCTAAATCCCAGTGACTGTAGAGTGTTTCGGGGTGTTCCGGCCCGAGTATTTTCTCATCGAGCCTGATCAATTCTCGATACTCCCTCTCCGCTTCTGCGTATTTCGGTAGCACTAACAAGACGAACGCCCTCCGGCGGCGAGCTCTCAGCGTTTGACGATGCTCTGGCCCATAAACGCGGCTTCGCACATCAAGCACTTCTTGCAGCCTTCGTTCCGCCTCCGGCGTTTGATTGAGCGACAGGAAGACATTCGCCATGGTAAACTGAATATCCGCCCATCTTTTCGGGTCGTGTTGCCGATCCGTGGACTTCTCCGCTTCGCGCGAATGATCCATTGCCCGACTAAAGTCAGAAGATCGACAGGCCGACCATGCGGCTAGGTTCAGGGCGTCAGTTACCTCGCCAGTGGCCCATTTTTCCGCATTGTTCGCTGCTCTTAGCGATAAGCGTTCCGCCTCAGGATAATCCTTGGCGATATAAGCGGCACTTGCTTGCTCGAAGAGTGGCGCATCGGGATCGCGCTTCACCGCCTCGGCGAACTTTGGCAATTCCTCCCGCAGCAATTTTTGATCGAAACCGACCCGCGTTGCCAACGTGTAATAAAGGCGCTCCTGCACAGACGCCTGGCCGGCGTTCGTCCAACCCAGGTGCGAGTACTGCACTTCAATGTCAGCGTCCCGATATTCGATGAGAGCCTGCCGCAACTTCAGAGTTTCTGGCGAGACCGACACGTTCTTTGGGCTGGCAGGAGTGTGCGATGTTAGTCTGGGCTGGACCCAGATGGAAAGCCCTCCCAAAAACAGGCAGGCCGCTGCTGTTCCCACGAGCTTGGGATTTCGTCGTGACCAACGCCAAATCCGCGCGGGAGCGAATACAGGTCGCGCGACTATCGGCCGTCCGTTGAGCCAGCGCTCCAAGTCTTCACCGAGATCCGCCGCGGAGTGATAGCGCGCTTGCGGTTGGCGTTCCAGACACCGCGCGCAAATTGTTTCCAAGTCCCGGTCGAGCGATGGCACGAGCGAGCGCAACTTCGGCGCGGGGTTCTCCGCCGCCTGTCGAATCACGGAGAGCGCGTGCTCACCCATGAAGGGCGGACGACCCGTCAGCAGATCGAAGAGAATCGCGCCGAGACTATAAACGTCGGCAGCGGGTGTGAGATCGGCGGCGCGACCCTCAGCCTGTTCGGGTGCGATGTAGCCAGGCGTTCCAAAGGTCGTTAGCGTTCGAGTAAGGTCGCTGGTTGTATCGAGCCATTTCGCCAACCCGAAATCACAGACGAGTGGTTCGGCGTGCCCGTCGAGTAGAATATTGCCGGGCTTCAAATCACGGTGCAGAATTCCATGGTCATGCGCGTATGCTGTCGCGCGCGCCACCTTCGCCACGATTGCCACGCATTGTTTGGGATCGCCACGAAGCGCGTGAGCTGCTCCCTGCAGGCTGCCGCCGGTCGCAAATTTCATGCTGAAGTACGGAAGGCCTTCTTCGCTTTCGCTCACTTCGTAGATGGGGAGGATGTTGGGGTGATCAAGGCTCGCCGCTGCTTCCGCTTCGCGACGAAAACGTTCGAGCGTTTCGCGAGAATCGGCGTGGTAACTAAGAACGCGCTTAACCGCCACGATCCGGCGGGAATGCCGTTGCCGCGCCCGGTAGATGACACCCATTCCGCCACGCCCCACCTCTTCCAGAATTTCGTAGTTGCCGAGTCGCCATTTTTGGTCGGGAACGTTGACGGCGGCGAGCAGACTCTCAAGCGATTCAGTGTCGCTGACAGGATTCACCGGTGTCAGGCCGGTGCGCAGAAGGCAACTGACACAGAGCCCGTTTCCCAGCCACGTCGTCGCATCGCAATGCGCACATTTCGCGGGATTCTCAACCACTCCAGCGAGCGAGTCGGACAAACCGCAGAAAGCTTTCATGGCGTCCTACTCCGCGCCGGCGGCGAGCGCCGCGCAGAGATGCCGAATCTCATCATCGATGTCCGCCGGGTTTTCGACCGTATGGGCGACTTCATCGCGGAGAAGCGCGCGATAACGTTCACGCATCCGATGCAGTAATTTCTTAACAGCGGTCTCGGCAATTCCGAGAGACAGGGCCAGCTTTGCATAAGAAATTTCGGATCGCTCCGCCGTGAGGTAAGCGCTCATGGCATCGAAGACTCGAAGCCGGCCCTTGCTCTCGCACTCTTCGCGCAAATGACGCAGAGCTTGCTCCACCACCGTGGCCGCCCAACGCAAATCGAAGACTCGTTCAGGAGAAAATGAGTCGAGCGTTTCCGCGGAAACCGAAAGATTGGAAGGCGCCTCGGCCATCCAGTCGTCCCACGAAACAAAGCCAACGTCTCCGCCGCGTTTACGCGCATGTTTTTTCTCCGCTGCATCGTTCAGAAAATTTTGCAGCGACTTCAGCAGCAGCGACCGAAAACGGCCGCGCGCGGGATCAACCTGTTTCAGCCAATCACCTTCCAGCATCATTAAAAAAAAATCCTGGGTGAGATCCTCTGCGTCCTCGGCGGAACAACCCCGGCGACAAACGAAAGCGAAAATCGGCCGCCAATAAGTCCGGCACAGCTCTGAGAGTGCTTCCCGTGCTTTGGCTTCTCCGTGTTGCGAGTCCACTGAGGAGAGAATGATACTCCAGCGAGTCGTCGCGAAGGCGCCCGGCTGGCTTGCTCCTCCCGTAGCTCCATTCGGTTTCACGCGCCGTTATGCTGGGGACCGTGGTATGATTTTTCAAGCGCATATTCCAAGACCCACTCTCTCCGGGTAGCGAAATTCCGTGGCTTTCCTGCCTGGAGTCAGTACTGCCACCTAACCGATACCATTCGAACAGCTTTCATTGGAGGTTGTAAACTGCCACCAACCCAATGCCAGTCGCGTTGTTCTTTCCTTGCACAATGACGGTGTAGTTGCCAGGAGTCAGAGTTACGACAAGGGCGGACTCCAAGTCGTTGGTCGGGGGAATAGTCGTCGCTTCAATCTCGGATTGCTGAGACTCGCCGGTTTGATCGTTGATCTTCCAGTTGTCGTTCGTCGCGATCGTAGTGCCACTTCCGTTATGCAGCTCGAGGTTTGGATCGCTCAATGCGCCTGAGACGGGGACGGATGGTCCTAGCGCGAGCACGAGCACCTTTCCCCCGCTCGTCCCCCCGCTCAGAATGAACCCCCCGATCATAACGTCATTGCCCGTATCGACAAATCCGCGCGTGCTGATGTTCGCCACCCTGGAGTTCGCGCTTTGCGCCAGATCGTAAACCTCCACTACTCCCACGCCCTTTCCTCCGGCTTTGCCCGCAAGAATGGCAGTATAAGTCCCAGGGTTAAGAGTGGCGACAATCGCCGCTTCCAGCTCGTCGCCCGGCGGAATTGTCGTAGCGCGGATGTCTGCTTCCTGCGATTGGCCGGACTGATCGTCGATCTTCCAGTTGTCGTTCGTGGCTAACGTAGCGCTGCCTTGATGCA
>JBEEHO010000173.1:0-5685 GCA_041167425.1 Verrucomicrobiota bacterium
TCGCCGATCTTGAAATCGCCGCCCTGGGTCAGAATTTGATCGAGGACCTTCGGCAAAATCAGCGAGTCGATAATGTGGCCTCGCAGGACAACAGTTTCGGAAAACATCTGGCCGAACCTACCGTAGCCTCTCGCCGCCGCCAAACGGCGGGCCGTTAAAATCATCGCCCAACGTCCACCACGGACACAAAGGCAGGAGGGCGGAAGATTAATACTTTGTGACCCTTCGCGCCCTCTGTGCGAGAAGAACGAGATGCACGAACAGCTGCCGGCAGTGATCGCCAAGATCGCGAAAATGCTCGCGGTGAAACCTTCCTATTTCGTGACGCACCCCTCGGAACTGAAAATAGTGCAATCAATGTCGGAGTCCGAACTGCGCGATCTCGTCTACGAACAGGGTTGGCGTTTCGTTCGCCGCGTCGGTGGACGACAAATCGAATTCTATAATGACGCCGGCCTGGTTTACCGGCCGCTGTAACTATTTCGCTCCTCTGCGAAGCGCCGGTCCAGGGAAATTACGAAACCAAACCGCAAGCCCGCGCCGCCCACAGGACGGCGGCTACAGGTTAGAGAAAAAGCCTGTTAGCGGACTGGTGGCAGACGCGTTCGATCTCGTCTCGGCCAATCCAATCTCGCGCGCTTCACGGCCGGCTTCGACCGCTTTCCGAAATGCTTGCGCCATCCGGCTGGGATCGGAAGCGATCGCGATCGCTGTGTTCACCAGCACGGCATCCGCGCCCATCTCCATCGCTTCCGCGGCCTGGCTCGGCGCGCCGAGACCCGCGTCCACCACTACCGGCACCGTCGCCTGTTCGATGATGATCTCGATCTGCGCGCGCGTTTCGATTCCGCGATTGCTCCCGATCGGCGAACCGAGCGGCATCACCGTCGCGGTGCCGACATCCTGGAGTCGTTTGGCCAGAACCGGATCGGCGTTGATGTAGGGCAGGACGACGAATCCTTCTTTCACGAGGATTTCAGCCGCGGCCAAAGTCTCGACCGGATCGGGCAGTAAATAACGAGCGTCCGGATGAATCTCGAGTTTCACCCACATCGGAAGTCCGGCTGCGGCGGCGAGGCGGGCCAGACGCACGGCTTCGGCCGCATTGCGCGCTCCGCTCGTGTTGGGCAAAATGAGGAACTGTTTCGGGTCGATGAAATCGAGAATGTTCGCGAAGGCGTCGTGCTTGCCGGAAAGATCGGCCCGGCGCAATGCTACCGTCACGATCTCCGTTCCGCTGGCCACGAGGGCGTCGCGCATTAACTCGTTCGAGCCAAATTTGCCGGTGCCGACCAGCAGCCGCGACGTGAATTCGCGATCGGCGATTTTCAGTTTCGAAGGCTTGTCGGACACGATGGCAACGTAACACAAAGATGGAGCCGTAGAAATCGTGGAACGCAGTTGCGGAAAGCGAGAAATTGTCCGTCATCCCGAGCCGCGTAGACGGCGAGGGACCTCCCAGTCGCGCGGGGATGCACGCTCGTCCGTTTTCGCGATCCACGAAGCCGAGGCTGCCGAACCTGTCGACATTTTATTAGTGTGACTCGAGAGCGCCTGTGAGGTCCCTCCCCGTCTGCGCCGCTCGGGATGACGCACTCAATGGGCGCTTGTACGAAAGGAAGTTCCATAGCATCTTCATCGATGACCTCGTTCGATTTGCGCCAGGGCGATTGCCTCGAAGGCATGGCCAAACTCGCAGACGCAACGATCGATCTCGTGGTCACCTCTCCGCCTTACAATCTGGGCATCGCGTATCGCCGCTATTCGGATCGGCAGGATCGCGAAGGTTATCTCGACTGGTGCCACCAATGGGCCGCGCAGGTTCGGCGCATCCTGAAAACGCGCGGCTCGTTTTTTCTCAATCTCGGCGCGTCGCCTTCCAATCCGCTGTTGCCGCACGAACTCATCCTGCGATTGCGCGATTTGTTCGTGTTGCAGAACACGATCCATTGGATCAAGGCGATCACGATCGAGAAGGATGAGGGCCAGCTTGTTTCCCGCGGACATTTCAAGCCGGTCAATTCGCCGCGCTATCTCAACGATTGCCACGAATACATTTTTCATCTCACGCCACACGGGACGACTGCGATCGATCGTCTCGCGCTCGGCGTTCCCTATGCGGACAAGAGCAACATCGCGCGCTGGAGCCACACGGGTGGAAGCGACCGCCGGTGCCGCGGCAACACCTGGTTCGTTCCTTACCGGACCATCATGCGACGCGACAAGGAACGGCCGCATCCGGCGACCTTTCCGATCGAGCTGGCCGCGAATTGCATTCGCCTGCACGGACTGCGAGACGATCTCGCGATGGTCGATCCATTTCTTGGAATTGGAAATTCCGCGATGGCGGCGCGTGCCTGCGGCGTCGCGAAGTTCATCGGCTTCGAGATCGATGACGAATATCTCGCGGAAGCCGGCCGGCGACTGGAGGCGCCGGTGGCGCCTGCTCCACCGAATGCGAAGATCAGCTGACGTTTCCGAGAAACCGATGAGCCGCACTTTTCTTCTGTCGCCCGCTTATGCCGGTGGCCGGCGCGCGCAAATGATCATGAGCGAGCGGGCCCAATTCGAGCTGGCGCGCCGCTTGCGCGGCGACGATCCGCCCACCCTCGGCGAAGTGTTTACTTTTTTGAGCGGTCTTTATTTTCGGGGGAAACTGGCTTACGCGAATGTTTTCGCGCAGCCAGCGCCCGGGATATCCGGCGTGCTGGTCATCACGCCGAATCGCGGCCTGGTCCCGGCCGAGTCACCGATCGGAATCGAAGACCTCCGCGAGTTCGGCACCGTCGACATCGATGAAGACGATCCGCGTTACCGCGAGCCGCTCGAGAGGGACGTGAAGAAGCTGACAAAAAAAATGACGGTGGATTGCGAAGTCGTTCTGCTCGGAAGCGTGGCCACCGGAAAATATGTCGATATTCTTCTGGCGCATTTGGGGGGACGGCTGCGCTTTCCCGCGGATTTCGTCGGGCGCGGCGACATGAGCCGCGGCGGTCTCTTGCTGCGCTGTGCGGTCGATCGGAACGAGCTGCCTTACATCTCCGTGGCCGGTGCGGTCCGAAAAGGAAAGCGTCCGGCGAAGCTGGAGCCGCGAAGATATACGAAATGATTCTGTCTAACGGACCCAAAAAACGTGTCATCCCAAGTCGCGCAGACGACGAGGGACCCCGCAACTGCAAATCAGGCTTCACGGGCAAGAGAATGCGCCCATTAACAGTTGCGAGATCCTTCGGCGCGCTTCGCCAGCCTCAGGATGACACGCACATTGTTTAAAGTGATCATGTCACTCTCACTAAAACCACCACTGCCACCGATGGAGGCGCGTTCCGTCGATGAAATTCCCCTCGGCGATGATTGGCAGTACGAGCCGAAGTGGGACGGATTTCGCTGCCTTGCCTTTCGAGATGGCGAAGATGTTTTCCTGCAATCGAAAGCGGGACAACCCCTGGCGCGATATTTCCCAGACGTGGTGGCGCAGATTCAGGCGCTCAAAGCCAAGCGCTTCGTTTTGGATGGCGAGCTGGTTATTCCAATTGGCGACAAGCTTTCCTTTGACGAGCTCCAATTGCGATTGCACCCAGCTGCGAGCCGCGTGCAAAAGCTCGCCGCGGCGCATCCGGCCCTGCTGATCGTGTTCGATCTGCTGGCGGATACCGCCGGCCAATCGCTTCTGGCGTTGCCGCTACGCGAGCGCCGCAAAAAGCTTGAGGCTTTCGCGCGCGAAAACTTGAAGGCGAAAAGCAGGCTGCGTTTATCTCCCGCGACGACCAAGCTCGCTGCCGCGAAAAAATGGTTCGATAAAGTCGGCGGCAATCTGGACGGGGTCATCGCAAAACAAATCGATGCGCCCTACGCATCGGGCGAACGAACCGCGATGGTGAAAGTGAAACAAATTCGCAGCGCCGACTGCGTGGTGGGCGGCTTTCGTTACGCCACCGATTCACGCCTGCTTGGCTCATTGCTCCTTGGTTTGTACGACGATGACGGGCTGCTGCATCACGTCGGCTTCACTTCGGCGTTCAAAGCGACTGAGCGCGCGGCGCTGACAAAAAAATTCGAGGCATTGAAAAAGAAACCGGGATTCACCGGCAACGCTCCGGGAGGGCCGAGCCGTTGGAGCACGGAGCGAAGTGGCGAATGGGAACCGGTGGATCCGAAAACGGTCGTGGAAGTCACCTACGATCATTTTACCGGCGAACGTTTTCGGCATGGCACGAAGATCGTGCGGTGGCGCAAAGATAAATCGCCACGTCAATGCACGATGGATCAGGTCCAGCACCGCGAAGGAAAATCCCTCGCTCTTCTGTAGCCGCTTCGCCAGGCGAAGCGTGAGGAACACGCGGTAACAGGCAGCGCCCGCCGAGCTAATGCCCCCCCATAGGGCCGGCGGCTTCAGGTGCGGGGAACTACGGTTCCGGGTTCAGCTCGAAATTGATGTTCACTTCGTAGTAAGCGCCGTGACTAAGGCCGCCCGGCAACGGATCGACTTGCGTCACGCGTCTGGCCACCGCGGCGACAGATTCATCCACCACCACGTTGCCGGACGGTTTTACGATGGTGAACTTCGAGATGCGGCCATCCTTCTCGATCCGAATTCGAACCAGCGCGGACATCTTGGCCCCGACCACAACGCTGGTCGTGGGCTGGAGCCATTCGCTGTGAAACCGGTCGTGCAGCATTTTTCCGTACCAGCGAAATTCCGAAGATTGAGCCGCCGCGTTGCCGTCGATTGAGTCGGATTTTTCACCCGGCCTGTTTGCGTTGGCCGGCGCGACTTTCACGGTCGGCTTTGCGCCTGCGTCGTTTTTCTTTTTATGTTCCGAGGGCGTGCTGTTCTTTTTCGGCGAAGGTTTCGGTGTGGCTTTCGTTTCAGCCGCTTTTTTCGGCGTCGGTTTGGGCGCAGGTTTTTCCGTGGGTTTCGCCGACGCTTTTGGAGCTGGGGTTGGCGCGGTCGTGGGCTCCCGCGACGGTGTCGCGACAGGAGTGGGTGAAGGGCCAGAAGCCGGGAGCTGAATGTCGCTCTTTACCGATGTCTCGGGCAAGGGTTCCTCCGGTTTCTCGCGAGTGGACAGTGGAATTTTCGGCGCAGGCGTTGCTTCGATCGTCGGTTCCGGCTGAGCGGGTGACGCAAGCGCGGCCACTTCGCCGTTCATCCAGATAACGCTCGCCAAATTCGTCTTCTGCGTCTGGCGGTTCCAGCGGACGAGGGCAATGATGACCGCGATATGAGCGACCGCGATGATCGTGACGTTGCGCCAGAAGCGTGCGTCTCGCGCCATCGACTATTTCGTTTCCGCTTTCGTCGCGATGCCGACTTTGGTGATCTGCGCGCGTTGCAACGCGTCCATCAACGCGATCAATTTCTGCACCGGCAGCTCGCGATCCGGGCGAATGACCACGGCCACATCCGGATTCGCCCGCTTCAATTCCGTCAGTCGCGCGACGAGTGCTTGCGTGTCGACCAGCTCGTTATTGAACCGGATGGTTTCCTGGCGATCGATCGAGATCGTCTGGACCTGCGCCGGATTGACGGGTGCATTCGCGGCGCCGCTCGACGGGATAACCAGGCTGACGCTATTCTCCAACAACGGCGTCGTGATCATGAAAATGATCAGCAGGACAAACGCGAGATCCAGCAGCGGCGTGATGTTGATCTCGGACAGAGTCGAGAGGCTGTGCCGTTGA
>JBEEHO010000174.1:0-6116 GCA_041167425.1 Verrucomicrobiota bacterium
CAAACCTCGCGGCGCGCTACACGCGACGCGCCTAACGGCCCTCGGCGCGACCTGGTTCCGTCCGGCCCGAGCCGCAGACCGGCTCCATTGCGAACATTCTGGTTGAACGAATCGCCTTCCCTCTGGCATCTTGGGAAATGTCGTTCCGATCTCTTTTCACCGGCCTCTTTCTTTCGCTCTTCCTTCTCCCGGCGGCCCGTGGCGCGGAACCTTCGCCGGCGCCTCCCGGGACGATCGATGAAAAACTTTTCCGCGGAATGCAATGGCGTCAGGTCGGCCCGTTTCGCGGCGGCCGCGCGCTGGCCATTGAAGGCGTCCCGGGCGAACCGGGCACCTATTATTTTGGCGCGGTTGCTGGAGGTGTTTGGAAAACGCTGGATGGCGGCGCGAACTGGGCGCCGCTTTTCGATAAGGAAACGATCTCGTCCATCGGCGCGATCGCGGTGGCACCATCGGATCACAACGTCCTTTATGTCGGAACGGGCGAAGCCGCCGTGCGCGGCAATATCTCCTATGGCGCGGGCGTCTATAAATCGGTCGACGCGGGCAAAACCTGGAAAAATATTGGACTGAAAGATTCGCGTCACATCGGCGCCCTCATCGTGGATCCGAAGAATGCCGACATCGTTCTGGTGGCGGCGCTGGGCCATATCTTTGGCCAGAATCAGGAGCGCGGAATTTTTCGCACGACGGATGGCGGCAAGACCTGGACGAAAGTCTTGAGCAAGGATCAGGACACGGGCGGGAGCGACGTCGTTTTCGATCCGAACAATTCGAACATCGTCTTCGCCACTCTCTGGCAGGCGCGACGCCAGCCGTGGTTTTTCTCCAGCGGCGGACCGGGCAGCGGCTTGTATCGATCGGAAGACGGCGGCGCCACCTGGAAACGGCTGGAGGGAAATGGGCTGCCGGAAGGAATTCTCGGGCGCATCGGCGTCTCTGTTTCCGGGGCGGATCCAAATCGCATTTACGCGATGATTGAGGCGAAGGAGGGCGGGCTCTATCGCTCGGAAGATGCGGGTGTGAAGTGGACGCGCGTGAATGAAGACGGCCGCTTTCGCCAGCGGGCCTGGTATTTCAGCAAAATTTACGCGGACCCGAAAGCGCCGGACACGGTCTACGTGTTGAACACGGGTCTGTTTCGATCGGTGGACGGCGGCAAATCATTCACCCTTCTTCCCGCGCGTCATGGCGATCATCATGGGCTCTGGATCGACCCGCAAAATCCGCAGCGGATCGCGAACGCAAACGATGGCGGCGCCAGCATTTCGAGCGACGGCGGCAAGACCTGGACGACGCAACAAAATCAACCGACGGCGCAGTTCTACCACGTGGCGGTGGACAACGCATTCCCCTATCACATCTACGGCGCGCAACAGGACAACTCGAATGTCGGGATCGCGAGCCGGACAGATTCCGGCGTAATCGGCGCGCAGGATTGGTTCCAGGCCGGCGGTGGCGAATGCGGCTTCGTCATTCCCGACCCCCGGGACTGGCACATCATTTATTCCAACAGCGAAGGGTACCTGACCCGCTACGACAAAAGCAAAGAGAGCGCGCGCGACGTGAGCGTCTGGCCGGTGGATAATTCCGGACATGGCGCGGTGGATTTGAAGCACCGCTTTCAATGGGTCTCGCCTCTCCTGCTTTCACCGCACAACCCGGACACGATTTACACGGCGGCCGAATGTGTTTTCAAATCGACCGACCAGGGAAATAGTTGGACGCCGATCAGCGGCGACCTGACCCGCAACGATAAGAGCAAGCAGCAGCCGAGCGGCGGGCCGCTCACTAACGACATCACCTCGGTCGAATATTACGACACGATTTTCGCGCTCGCGGAATCGCCCAGGCAAAAAGGAATGCTTTGGGCCGGCACTGATGACGGGCTCGTCCATGTAACCACGGATGAAGGCCAGCATTGGACGAACGTTTCGCCGAAGATGCCGGAGTGGAGCACGGTCGATTTAATCGAGCCGTCGCCGCATGACGCGAACACCGCGTATGTCGCGATTGATCGCCACAAGCTGGATGACATTAAGCCATACATTTTCAAAACGGCCGACGCGGGAAAAACGTGGAGTGCGATCACGACCGGTCTTCCCGACGGGGCGAATGTGCACGCGGTGCGCGAGGACCCGAAGCGGCGCGGACTCCTTTATGCCGGCACCGAGCTCGGGATGTTTGTTTCGTTCGATGACGGCGCGCATTGGCAGCCGCTCCAATTGAATTTACCCGTCTCACCCGTTCACGATCTGGTGGTGAAGGATGACGATCTGGTGGTCGCCACGCACGGACGTTCGTTCTGGATTCTCGACGACATCACGCCGCTGCGTCAGGTCAACGTGCAATCGGCCCAAATGGACGCGGTTCTTTATCAACCCCAGACCGCGCTGCGCTTGCATTATCCGACTGAGTTCGACAAGCGGCAGCCGGTCGGCGAAAATCCGCCCGCCGGCGCGATCCTTAATTATTTCCTGAAAACGGCCGCGAAGGATGAAGTGACTCTCGATATTCTCGATGCGCAGGGAAAACTCGTCCGCCATCTCTCGAGCAAGGAAAAGAAAGCGAACGATCAGCCACCGGAGTGGCCGGACCAGGTCGAAACGCCGCGGACGATTCCCGCGGTGGAAGGGATGAATCGGTTCGCATGGGATTTGCATTACGACGATCCGATCCAGACGCCCGGCGCATTCTATTACGGCGAAGGACCGCGCGGACCGCTTGCGCTACCGGGCGATTATCAGGTCAGGTTGACCGTCGCGGGCAAAACCCAGACTGCGCCGTTGCATCTCGTGATCGATCCGCGGATCAAGGATGCCGAGCCTGCGTTGCCAAAGCAGTTTGAGTTATCCGCGAAGGTGGCGAATCGAATCGGAGACCTGCATCAGGCGATCAACGAAATTCGCGACGTGAAAACGCAGATCCAATCGTTGCACAAACGGTTTGGCGCGGAAGAGCGATTGAAGCCGGCCCTGGCGGCGGCCGACGAATTGGCGAAACAAATGGCGGCGGTCGAGGAGCAATTGATCCAGGTCAACATGAAAGGATCCGAGGGCAATCTCGCCTTCCCCAACATGCTGAACGAAGCAGTTTACTCTTTCAGTCGCACGATCGAGTACGCGGATTACGGCCCGACCCAGCCGCAATACGAAGTCTTCAAAATGCTGAGCGACCGGCTGGACGAGCAGCTCAAGAAATGGGCGCAGCTCAAGGCGGACCAGGTTCCGAAGATCGCCGCACTGATCAAGCAGGTGGAATTACCCGCCATCTCCCTCGGCGAAAAACCTGCGGAAAAATGAGACCGCAGGACGTCTACGTTTTATCCACGCTGTACTGGCCCGGCCCGACGAAGAGAAGTCCAGCCAGCACAATGCACATTTCGATGGAAGGGAGAGCCACGCGAAAACCGGTTCCCTTGTAGACCGCGAGGGCGTGGCCGATGGCGAGGAGTAAAACGAGCAGCACGCCGATCCGAAAGAACAGCCCGAAGATCATCAGCACTCCGCCCAGGCAGCCTAGCAACGAGCCGAGAAAGCCCCAGATTTGAAAATGGGAATGCAAACCAAAATGTCCGGCACCCGCACCGAAATGCGCCCACGCTTTGGGCCCGCCAATCAGGATCGGAGCCGCATAGACAATGAAGAGAAGACCGATACTGACTCGAATCAAAAGCAGGCCTGCTTCACGATATTTTGCCAGGAAAGCCAGACGCATGGCGCGACAATGAATCGATCCACGTCGCAACGCAAACCAAACTCCGTGCGCATTAATGCTGACGATCAATTACGACGAGAGATTTTTCGACTCCGCTTCGCTCCGCTCCGAATGACAGGAAATTATCCGCGTGAGGGTCGACTAACCGCATGAAGGTGGACAAAGCCGTCCTTCTTGCCGCGGGCCGCGGGACGCGTATGCGCGAGCTGACAAAAGAAGTTCCCAAACCGATGCTGCACGTCCGGGGGAAACCGATTTTGCTCCACATCGTCGAGGGGCTGCGCGAGGCGGGTCTGACGGATTTCCTCATCATTGTCGGATGGCACGCGGAGATGGTCCGGGAATTTTTTGGCGATGGCTCGAAACTGGGCGTGCGCATGGAATACGCGACCCAGGTGGTGCAGGACGGCACCGGGAAAGTGGTGGAACTCGCGCGTGACTTTGCCGGCAGCGATTCCTTTGTCCTGAGCTACGGCGACATTCTGATTGCGCCGGAAAATTATCCGCGGATCTGTGCGGCCCTGGCCGGAGCCGAAGCAGTCGTAAGCGTAAAGAAAAATGAAGATGTGAGCCAGGGCGGAGCGGTCTTCGTGAACGAGAGGTTCGAGCTCATCGATTTGCGCGAAAAACCGAAACCCGGTGAGCCGACAAGTCCGTGGTACAACGCCGGCGTTTACGCATTCCGGTCCAGCATTTTCGATTACATCGCGAAACTGGTGCCGTCACCGCGCGGTGAATACGAGCTGACCGACGCGATTCGAAACCTGGCGCACGCCGGACAAAAAGTGCAGGCGCTCGAACTAGCGGGCGACTGGGCCGACGTGCGCGATCCCGAAATTCTCGCGCGGCTTAATCGCCCACGGTAGCGCAGGCGGTTACAGGTGCTCCGTTGCTTCCTCGGCGGTTTCACCGGGAGGCTCCTCGCCGATCTCTTCCTCGATCTCGCGGCGGCGTCTGGGCGACAGGAACGGCCGCAGAAATCCATAGAGCAGATAGACCAAAAAAATAATCGCCGCCATCCATTGATAGAACTTCACCGTCACGGCGATGAGCGCGATCAGGAACAAAAAGCGCGGGGTCGTTTGAGTCGTGCGCCAATTGATCGCCTTGAAACTGGGGTAACGAAACTTGCTGAACATCATGAACGACAGAAAAAGCATCAAAGGCGGCAGGACATATTTCCATCTGCCGATCGAACGCTGGCCTTCGTCCAGCCACAAAAGAAACAGGGTGATGGATGCAATCACCCCCGCCGCGGCGGTGATCGGAAATCCTGTAAAATTTTTGTCGGCGCCAGCCGCTTCGCCATTCGCGGCCACGCAATTGAAGCGGGCCAGCCGCAGAGTGCCACAGGCGAGATAAACAAACGCGATCATCCAGCCGAGATTTTGGAATTCACCCAGGACTATCTGATAAACGAGCAACGCCGGCGCCATGCCGAACGACACCACGTCCGCGAGCGAATCGAACTCGCGGCCGAAAGGGCTGTCGTGTCCGCCGAGACGCGCGAGCCGGCCATCGAGCAGATCGAAAATGCAGGCCGCGAGAATGAACCAGATGGCGTCGTGAAATTTCATCGCCGCGACGCTGTAGTTGGTTTCCTGTGCGCCGTCGTAGATGCAGAGGACCGCGGCAAACCCGCAAAAAAGATTTCCCGCCGTCATCAAATTGGGCAGCAGGTAAATCTTTGGATTCGGCTGACTCATTTTCTGGAAAGTCGCGCTATTACGCTCGCACCGCCGGTCACCCGATCTCCCACCTTCACCAGCACGGCGGCATCGAGGGGCAAGTATACTTCCGTTCGCGAGCCGAAGCGAATCATCCCAAAACGTTCCCCTTTTTTGAGCTCGTCTCCCACCTTGGACCAGCCGACAATTCTCCGCGCGATCATGCCCGTGAGCTGCCGGACCACGAGCGTCACCCGCGGATTCTCGAAGGCCCAGGTCATCGCGCGGTTCTTCGTGGTGCAATCCAAATGACGCGCGTCGAGACAAAGGCCTGCATGACTCTGTCGATAAATGACACGGCCCTCCATGGGAGCGCGGTTGGTATGCACATCGAACACGGAAAGAAATATCCCGACGCGCCGTGTTTTCGCATGAAGCACTTCTGTCTCTTCGATCTCGACGATGTCGGCCACGGTACCGTCCGCTGCGGCCAGCACCGCATCGGGATCGGCGGGGGCCACGCGCTCCGGGTCGCGAAAAAATGAGAAGGTATAAATGATGAGCAACAGAATCGGCAGGAGAAGCCAAAGCGAAACGAAAAGGCTCACGGCTCCCAGAAGCGCCAATACCGCAAAGATCCATCGCGCTTCGTAGAGAGTTTGAGCTCGCATAAGTGGCCGCCATTTTCGGGGCCGTGAGTGCTCTGGTCAAGTCGCTGTAGCCGCTTCGCTA
>JBEEHO010000175.1:0-7523 GCA_041167425.1 Verrucomicrobiota bacterium
ACTTTCCAGCGATCGGCCAGGAGCGAATCGAGCCAGACTTGCCGGGTTTCGAGCGCCGCCCGTGCGCGCACCGCTGCATCGAGGCGGGCCTGCGCCTCGATACGCGTTGCGGTCAGCCGGTACGCCATCAGCAGTTCCGCATGTTCGTTTTTCGGCCCAAATACTTTTTTGATGAAATCGGAAGCGCGCGCTGTTTTCGCGAGCGACGTAATGCCCAATCCGATTCCGTCAGGAAATTCCACAACCGGGCGGGCGCCGCTCCATTCCAGCCAGGCGGCCTTCGGATTGTCCGCCCGTTCCAAAGCCGTGCCGTGCACTAGAACCAATGCATGCGGAGAAAGCTTCGACTCCCAAACAGACAAATCGGAACGAATCGCGGCGCCGGCATCGCAGTCATCGAGCAAAAGCAGATCGACGCTGCCGCCGGCAAATTCCTCCGCCGCCGCCGCTGGGGATCCATCGAAAAAACGGACGAGATCGCCATAGAATTCGTGTCCGTAAAGTTTGCCTTCCAGCCACGCCGAATCGCCGGCCTCTTTCTCGCCGGCATGGTTCCGGCGCATCGCGACGCAGCGGCCGTCGACGTCTCGTGTCTGCATTGCCTGGCACAGAGTGAAGCAGGCCTGACCGTCGCCAAACCCGAGCACCACGATCGACTTCGGCTTCTCGCTGACCACGAGGTCATGGAGCATGGCCAGATGAAAACGGGACGGCCCGCCGGTGTAAAATTTCGGCTGAAAACCAAGCAGACTCGGAATTTTCTCTAGCATGAAAAAAGCGGCGGAGCGGGAAGAGAACCTGCGTTTCGGCGGTCGACGATATCCTCGCTTGCGCGCTGACATCTTTCCCGCGGCGAGCTAATCTGGCCTCGCATGGGAACGGAAATTATCCACGCAGAATTGCCCTCGCGCCACTTCGAACCGCACCTTTACGGCGTGGGGGCGTGGACGGACCATCTGCATTTTGCCTGCGACCTCGTGGCGTTGATGAAACCAAGGATATTCGTCGAGCTGGGCGTCGATCGCGGCGAAAGTTACTTTGCCTTCTGCCAGGCGGCCGCGGAAAACAAAACAGGCACATTGTGTTTCGGAGTGGATTCGTGGCGGGGCGATCGGCATGCGGGTGGATACGACGAGACGACGTTTGCACAGGTCTCCGCGCACAATCGAGCCAATTACGGAACGTTCTCCACCCTGATCCGCTCGAGCTTTGATGCGGCCCTCGCGACCTTCCAGCCCGAAAACATCGACGTTCTCCATCTCGACGGTCTTCACACCGAGGCGGCGGTCCGTCACGACCTCGATTGCTGGCTGCCAAAAGTGAGGCCGGGCGGAATCGTTCTTCTCCACGACGTGCAGGTGCGAACACGGGATTTCGGAGTCTGGAAACTCTGGGCGGAGCTGCAGGCGCAAAACAGATCGTGGACGTTTCCTGATGG
Organism: Verrucomicrobiota bacterium; assembly: GCA_041167425.1. Classification (GTDB taxonomy): domain Bacteria; phylum Verrucomicrobiota; class Verrucomicrobiia; order Chthoniobacterales; family UBA10450; genus AV80. Next base: position 1,439 of record JBEEHO010000175.1, read on the forward strand.
GCCCGGGCTCGGAGTCTGGCAGAAGCCGCCGGCGCGAGAATTGCCCGGTTTTCTTGAGCAGCTCCTGGCGCCACCTAACGAGTGCAATGAAATGCTTGCGAATTACTACAGCGAGCGCGCGGGCGAAATGCAGCGCAGAATCGGCGCTCATTGGCGCGATGGGACGATTCGCGATACTCCCTTCGCCCAACAAACTGTCATCCAGGTTTTCTACACGAACGATGGGGCGCATCGCGAAGAAGATTCGATCTACGCCCGGATCGGGCATGACGAGTGGAAAGAGGTGACGATCGAATTACCCCCGGACGCGGCGGCTTCTCCGCTGCGGATTGATTTCGTCAGCGCCCTCACCACGATTGAAATTGCATCGATCCAGGTAACGAAAGGAGATCGCGTTTATTTCGCCGGCACCGATGAAAGCGGATTTAATTCGATCGCGCTTGCCGGCGACGTCGAGCGCCTGCCGCACCCAAATGCGTTGAAGCTAAGAATTACCGGGGTGGATCCACAATTATATCTGCCGCCAATTGATCTGCCGGCTGGTGAAGCAACGGTCTTGGTTCAAATGCGGCTAAAAGTTTCCCCGAGGTAGAGGCGCTTGTGCCAGGCGCCTAACCCGCAACCGGCGCTTGGCACAAGCGCCTCTACATTAAACAAACGCGGCGGACCAAGGCCGGCCCGCCGCGTCTTCGAAAAGATTCCCGGATTACTTCATTTTGCCTTGAGCAGCTTTCACCATCGCCAGGTGTTTCTTGATCACCTCCGAGGTTTTTAAGGCAAACGCCTTTACCTCGGGATCACTGCCGTTCTTCGCCTCGCCTTGGAACTCGGTCAGGTCTTTTTCGTGATCCTTCACCATCGCGTTGACGTATTCCTTGTCGAAATCGGCGTCATTCATTTTTTCCATCGTCGGATTTTCTTTCGAGAGGTCGACGCCCTTCTTTTTCGCGATCGCCATCAATTCGCTATTCGCCTTGGTGTGATCGGCCACCATGCGGCTGCCGATTTTCTTTACGTCCGCGCTCTTGCCTTTCGCCTGAGCCATCTTGCCCATCTCCACCTCCATCTTTCCGCCTTTCGCGGCTTCCTTCATGAAGGACTTATCCTTGTCACTGAGCTGTGCGGGCGCGGCCGAGGTCTTCGGCGCCGGCTTCTGCTTGTTCGCCGCTGCTTCCTTCTTCGACGCGTCGGGATCCTCGGTCTGGCCGAAAGCGGAACTGCTGAGGCAAAGTCCACCGCAGGCCATGGCCATGACCGCGAAGCGGGATATTGATTTGATTTGGATTTTCATATTGGAATTTTCTTGAGGTATTCGTGGTTAATGCCGGTACTCCGGCATTTAGACTTCGCGTGTTTGGCCGGTTTTGGATGTGGGTTTGTTGTTTCGCCAACCTCCGGCGTCATCCTGGGCGAAGCGCGGCGGAAGTTCGCTTCGGCTTCGCCCGGGTCACAGATAGCATCGACGCTGAGGCGCCGGCCTAACGATCTGGCGCTTGTCCCTGGTAGGAACTTTCCACGCGGGCGGCCACATCCCGATAACCATAGTCAGCCTGATAAATTTGTTTCATGGCCGCGATCGATTTCTCCGCGTCGCCCATCGTTTCGTAGACCAGCCCAAGATTATAGACGATTTCCTTTTTCATCCCGTCCATCGAAGTGATTTCTTTCGCCGCCTCTTCCAGTTGCTGAGCGGCGAGATCGAGCATGCCGAGCTCGCGATAACAGCGCCCGAGCAGGTTCATCGATTTCAAACGCGCATTCGGGTTCTGGCGCGCCCGCTGCAATTCCGGGAGCGCTTCGCGAAATCGACCGGCATGGAGGAGATGCTCGCCGAGCTCGTAGCGGAGTTGCAGATCGGTCGGGTTGCGCTCCGAACGCCGCCGCGCGTCGTCGATCAAAAGTTCCGCGCGTTTTTTCTGCGCGATCAGGAGCGCCTCCGCGGTCTCGGCGTAAAGCTCGTCCTGCGGCCCGTGGGTCCGGAGAAATTCCTCGTGCCCGGCGATCTCCTGCTCGGACCGTTTCGTTTGCAAATCGGAAACTTTCCGGACAATCCCGGCATCGCTTCCACTCGTTAGGTCAGCCGCGTATTGGTACCACGCGATCGCATTCTCGATGTCTTCCTTTTGCTCGTGCAACGCCCCCAGCTTCCGGGCAAAATCGACACTCTGCGGCTCGGCCTGATGACGCGCATACGTTTCCTCGATTTGCTGTTCGAGTGACTCCCCGCTCAGGGCCATCCGGCTTTGTTGTTCGAGCGAAACCGCGACCTCCTTGTCCTTGATCAGGTCGCGATAGCTTTCCGCCTGCGTCCAGCCGCCCGTTTTCATCGAAGCGCGGGCGGACGCATCTTTCCCCAGCCGCAACGCCTCGGCGTCGATCGGATCGATCTCGGTGATCCTGTTGTAGGTCTCGACCTCCTTGTCGCTTTGGCCCAGCTCGTGATAAAGCCGCCCCAGCTCGTGGAGGATTTTGGTATCGCGCGCTTTCTCTTCCAGCAGCGTCTGGAGGGCGAAAACGCCAATCTCCGGCCAGCCCGCCGCCACCGCCGCCTGTTTCAAAACCAAATTCGCCTGGCGATGGCAGGGTTCCTCCTCCAAAACTTTCTCGATCAATTCCACGGCGCGCTTCGGGTCCTTCTTCAATTCCCGCTGCGCTTTCATGATGGAAATGGCGGAGGTCGAGACGTTGAAGAACGTTTTCTTTTCCGCCTTCTGCTTCGTGATTTCCGCCCGGCGCAAAAGCTGGCGTCCGGTGAGAAATTCCGGCTCCTGTTTCAGGATTCCCTGCAAGAGCGAGATCGCGTAACCGAAATTGCGCAGCTCGATCGCAGCGACGGCTTTCAGCCAGTGACTGCGCAACGGCTCGCTGAGCTCTTTTTCGGTCTTAAGCGCCATTGTCTCAGAACAAATCCATCTGCGGTTTTTCCGGCACGCTGACTACTTTTTTCTTTCGACGGCCCTTTGCCGGTTTGTGCACCTCGACCGCTCCGTTCGGTTTTTCAAGATGCGAAAGAATGTCCTTGGCGCGGTCGAGAATTTCCTTTGGCACGCCGGCCAGACGCGCCACGTGGATTCCGTAGCTCTTGTCCGCGCCGCCGGGAATGATCTTGCGCAGGAAAATGATCTGCTCGTTCCATTCGCGCACGGCGACATTGAAATTCGCGACGCCTTTTCGTTCCTCCGCCAGCTTCGTCAGCTCATGATAATGGGTCGCGAACAGAGTCCGGGCCTTGATCTTGTCGTGCAAAAATTCCGCGACGCTCCACGCGATGGAGAGTCCATCGAACGTCGAAGTCCCGCGGCCGATTTCATCCAGGATCACCAGGCTGCGTCCGGTCGCGTTGTTCACGATGTTCGCCGTCTCGTTCATCTCGACCATGAAGGTCGACTGGCCCCGCGAGAGATCGTCGTTCGCGCCGACGCGAGTGAAGATGCGGTCCACCAGTCCAATCTCGGCGGCTGAAGCCGGCACAAAACTCCCGATTTGCGCCATCAGCACGATCAACGCGACCTGGCGGATGTAGGTCGATTTTCCGGCCATGTTGGGACCGGTAATGATGGCCAGCCGCATCCGTTCGCCATCCAAATCTGTGTCGTTAGGCACGAACTTTTCCTCCGCGAGATTTTGATCGAGCACCGGATGTCTGCCATCGCGAATGACCAGCTTGAGGCTTCGATTAAGCGTCGGACGCGCGTAACCAAAGAGCCGCGCTGTTTCGGCGAGCGCGCAGATGACATCGAGCGTCCCCAGCGCGCCCGCGGTCTGCTGGATCGGCGCCAGCTCGCGCAACGTTTCTTCCCGCAGAGTTTGGAAAAGTTGGTGTTCGAGCTGACGCGCGCGTTCGTCGGCGCCGAGGATTTTCGCCTCCATCTCTTTCAGTTCGGGCGTGATGAAGCGCTCTCCGCCCACGGTCGTTTGCTTGCGAGTGTAACGCGCCGGCACATTCGCGAGATTCGATTTCGTGATCTCGATGAAATAACCGAACACGGAATTGAAGCGGACCTTGAGCGATTTGATCCCGCTCTCCGCGATCTCGCGTTCCTGCAATTCCGCGATCCAGTTCTTGCCGTCGCGGGAAGCCTGCCGCAACTCATCCAGCGCGGCCTGAAATCCGTCGCGGAAAATCCCGCCGTCTTTCAGAACCATCGGCGGATCGTCCACAAGCGCGTTCCTCAATTTTTGCGCGAGCTCCGGCATTTCCTGAAGCTGATTCTGCAAGGCCTGGGCCAGCGATTCCGGCTGCCCGGTTTCCGCCAGTTGATTCGTCCCGAAAGCGAGCCGGTCGAGCAAAGTTTGGAGCGCTCGCTTCAACTCCGGAATTTGCTCCAGGGAAGTTTTCAAGGCCACGAGATCGCGCGCGTTGCCGGAAGCCTGGCTCAGGCGGCCGGACGCGCGTTCCAGGTCCCGGATCGATTTTAACGAATGGCGCAGCGCTGCGATCAAGTCGGACTCGTGCAATAAATCGGCGATCATTTGCTGGCGCCGTTCCAATTCGCCGAGATCTCGCAACGGCTGCAAAATCCATTTTCTCAATTTTCTCCCGCCCATCGGAGTGACGGTCCGGTCGAGCGCGGCCAGCAGGCTGGTGTTCCGCGCTCCGCGCGATTCCACCAGCTCGAGATTCACCTGGGTCGCGGCATCGAGCAGCACGTAATCGTCCCGCGCGTCACAACGCAGCGAAGTGAGATGGTCCACTTTCCGCCGCAGCTGTTGCTTGAGATAATGAATGATCGCACCTGCGGCGCCGATGGCCGCCGGCATCTCCCTGCAGCCGAAGCCATCGAGCGATTTGACGCTGAAATGTTCGCACAAGGAGAAGCGCGCGTGCTCCGCGAGGAAGGCGAAATCGTCGTAAGCGAGCGCGCCTTCGATCTCGCCGAATTGCCCGCTCTGCCGCTCGCTCACCAATAATTCGGCCGGAGAAATCCGGGCGAGATCGTCCATCAGCGTGCTGATCTCGTTCGATTGCGTGACCCGAAATTCGCCCGTGCTCAGCTCGGCATAGGCGAAGCCAAACAGGCCGTCCTGAAAATAAACGGCGCCGAGATAATTCGGCCGGTTCGATTTGAGCAGGTCCATCTCGCTCACGGTGCCAGCGGTGATGATTTGCGTGATCTCCCGGGTGACGATTTTCCCGGGCTGCGGTTCGCTCGTTTGATCGCAAATCGCGACGCGCCGTCCCGCCTGGATGAGCTTCGCGATGTAGCCCGGCGCGGCGTGATATGGCATGCCGCACATCGGCACGCTGTTGCGGTGGGTTAGCGCGAGATTGAGCAAACCGGAAGCTTCCTTGGCGTCCTCGAAAAAGAGTTCGTAAAAATCGCCGAGCCGGAAAAGCAGCAGCGTATCCGCGGGCACACTGGCGCGCAGCCGCTGGTATTGCTGCATCATCGGAGTAAGCGCGTCGGCCATCGCGTCAGAATGAAATCAGTGACTCGCGATTGCGAGCCGGAACTCGGCGAAAAGGACTTTTCGGTAGCGGCCGTTGATGAACGCCGGATGCTGTCAGGGCGGCGTTGGCCGGCGGTCACAGACCTCCGCTACAGAAGAGCATTCACACGACCTCGATCCCTTCTCTTGCCGTCCGCTCCGCGAAAAAGGCGGAGAGCCGTCGCGTCATCAGTCCAATTTCTCCGCCGCCGATGATTCGTCCGTCCACTTTGATCACGCCGGCCAATTCGCCCATGGTACCCGTGCAAAAAATTTCGTCCGCGCGGTAAACGTCCTCGAGCGTCAGATCGCTTTCGAGATGCGGGATGCTTTCGGCTTCGCATATCTCCAGCACGGTCGCGCGCGTGATTCCCTCGGGACAAGCCAGGACCTGACTCGTCGCGACTTCACCGCCGCGTACGACAAAAACATGCGTGGCATTCGTCTCGGCCACGAAGCCGCGGGTATCGAGCATGAGGGCATCGTCCGCGCCCGCTTTGTTCGCTTCGATCTTGGCCAGGATCGAGTTCAGCAAATTGGCGTGATGGATCCGCGGGTCGAGGATCTCCGGCGGTGGCCGGCGGATACTGCTCGTGATCAGCGTCAGCCCCGTCTTCGCATAAACCGGCGGCTTATGCTCGGCCAGCACGATCAA
>JBEEHO010000176.1:0-3223 GCA_041167425.1 Verrucomicrobiota bacterium
GTCGCGCCTGATTCGCGCGCAAGGCGTTCTCGTGACCGACGAAGAAATCCATCGCCTGGTTGAATTCGTGTCCGCGCAAAGTCCGCCATCGTTCGATCTGGCCATGCAGGACAAACTTCAGTTATCGGGCATGCCCACGGAAGACGTGACCGAGGAAGACGAGGAGCTGGTGGAGAAATGCCTCGAAATTATCCGGCAGGAAAAACGGGCCTCGACCTCGCTCCTGCAACGCAGGCTGCGGCTCGGCTACACCCGCGCGGCCCGGATCGTTGATATTCTGGAGCAGCGCGGCATATTGGGGCCCGGCGAAGGCGCGAAGCCGCGCGAGATTCTCGTCGACCTCGACGCCGCGGTCTAACCGGGCGCCGCAAAAATTTCCATGGAAGGTCTCGGTAAAAAATTACAGGAAGCACGCGTCGCGCGAAATCTCACGCTGGAGGAGGCCGGTCGCATGACCAAGATCCGGCCGAAACGGCTCGAGGAAATCGAGAATGAGGATTTCTCGCAATTCGACAGCCTCGCCTACTCAAAGGCCTTCGTGCTGATCTACGGAAAATTTCTCGACGTGGATGTGAGTCCCTATCTCGAAGCGTTTGAAACCTCCGAGAACGTGACGGTCGATGGCTATGCCTATCTCCAGGACAACCCGGCTCCGGCCCCGAGCCGTCCAGTTGTGATTCGCAAACAAAGCACAGGCCGCGGATCGCTTCTTCCCTTTGCGATCGGAGTGCTGGTGTTGGTGGGCGGATTCGTGGTCATGAAATGGATTCTGGAATTCCAACGACTCAAGCCAGCCCGGACCTCGCCTAAAGAAACTGCAACGGCAACGCCGTCGAAAATCGTCGCGCCCCATGCCTTGCCGGCGGAGAATGCGACCGCTCCAACTCCCGAACAGGCGATTGCTGCGACGCCACAACCGACGGTCGCGCAAAGCACTCCCACGCCGGCGGCGGTCCCGGTGGCAAGTCCGGCCGAGCCGGAAGTGCGGCGAGCGGAACCAGTGCATCCCGAGGACGCGGCCACGATCAAGCCGACTCCGTCACCCACGCCGAAAAGAATTCGCAGCCCAAGCCCGCGCGTCAGCCCGCGGCCGACAATAAGTCCTCGCCCCACTCCGAGGTAACGCATCGCGTGAAAACTGAAACAGCATCTTTTGGAACGGCGGTCTCGGACCGCCGGACTGCTGCATTCGACGATCAACCCGTCGGCGGTTACAGACCGCCACTGCAGAAGAAAACAGACAAGCCCAAGGTCGGGATGATCAGCCTCGGTTGCGCGAAGAACCTGGTGGATGCCGAGATCATGCTCGGCAGCGTTTTGCAGCACGGTATGGAAATCACTGCCGTCGCGGAGGAAGCCGATGTGCTCGTCGTCAATACCTGTGCCTTTATCGATTCGGCGAAGGAAGAATCCATCGACGCGATTCTCGAGGCGCATCAACAGCGCGGGTTCGGAAAAAAACCGGGACAAAAATTGATCGTGAGCGGTTGCATGTCGCAGCGTTTCTCGCGCGAGCTGCGCGAGTCACTTCCGGAAGTGGACGCTTTCGTGGGCCTGGACCAGGTAAGCGAACTGGGGGCCATCGTGCAGCGCGTGCTGACGGAGGAAAACCGCACCGGCCTGAGTTTTGTCACCGATCGCCCGACCTACATCCCCAATTACGATACGCCGCGGTTTCGATTGACGCCGTCGCATAGCGCTTATTTGAAGATCGCGGAAGGATGCAATCATCCGTGCAGTTTTTGCGTGATTCCGCAAATGCGCGGCCGGCATCGCAGCCGGCAGCCGGCCTCGGTGCTCTCCGAGATTCGCGCGCTCGTGGCGGAAGGCGTGAAGGAGATCAACCTGATCAGCCAGGACACGACCTATTACGGCATGGATTTGTGGACCGCGAAAGCGGGTCCGCGGCAACCGGTCGATTCTTCACGCGGTCCGACGCTGACGGCGTTGTTGCGCGAGATTCAGAACATCGAGGGCGATTTTTGGGTGCGCCTGCTTTACACGCATCCGGCGCATTGGAGCGCGGAATTGATTGAGACGATCGCGCAGTGCGACAAGGTCGCGCGCTACATCGACATGCCGTTGCAGCACATCGATGAGTCGATGCTGGGACGGATGCGTCGTGAAACGAGCCGCAGCCATATCGAAGATTTGATTGGCGCAATCCGCGCGGGCATTCCAGGCGTCGCTCTGCGCACCACGTTTATCGTCGGGTTTCCGGGTGAGACGGAGGAAGCTTTTGCCTCGCTCCTGGAGTTCATGGAGCGAACGCGCTTTGAGCGGCTCGGAGTTTTCAAATACTCGCAGGAGGAAGGCTCGCGCGCCGCGAAGATGGGCGGGCAAGTCCCGGCGAAAATTAAGAACGAGCGTTATCGTCGCGCCATGATTGTGCAGCAACGGATCGCGCGCGAGATGGCCGCGGAAAAGGTGGGGCGCGAAATGCGCCTGCTCGTGGATCAGCCGCTCGTCGCGCGCACCGAAGCCGACGCGCCGGAAGTGGATGCGCGCGTCCTGTTTTCCAAGCCGGCCGCGGTCGGCGAATTCGTTCTTCGCCGCATCACGGGCAGTCGCGGCTACGATTTGCTGGCCTGAAGCGCTCGCGGCAACTGTAGGGCGTTTCTGTGAAACGCTAGACACCGACGCCGTCCAATCGGCAGCTCAATCATAGCCTTGGAGACATCTCCACAGAAAAATGGGCGCGACGATCAGTTAAGAAGTGACAACGATTTAAATTTCAGCGAATTTTCTCGGCGCAACTCGCGTCGCCATGGCTGAACCAAAGAAGGAAACTGTTCGGATCGCGCTTCCGCCGAGACCGGAAACGCTGCACGACCCGCAGAACGGCGGCGCCAAGCGGGATACCGCCAGAATCGTTTTGCCTTCCCGGACACCGGTCGTTCCGCCGCGGCGCTCTCCACCCACGATCACGCCGCCCCCGACCGCGAGCGGGCCCGCTGCTGAATCGCCCATCATTTCGCTGCGTCGCCCGCCCATGCAACCTCCGCTGGGGACATCCCCAATGTTGCGGCCCTTGCCGAAACCAGCGGCTTCCACTCCGCCCGCCGGAGCGAGTCCACTGGTCGCACCACAGAATTTCACCGGCGCGCCAGTTCACCCCGGTCCGAAAAAAGAAACGGCGCGGATAACCATTCTGCCGAAGCCGCTCCCGACGGCAAAACCAGCGGTGAACATGACGAAGACCCAACCGCTGATCATGCGTCCA
>JBEEHO010000177.1:0-5128 GCA_041167425.1 Verrucomicrobiota bacterium
AAGTGGGTAGCGCTACAGTCAACATAGGATCCTTGCGGCGGGTTGCGCTCGTGGCCCCGCCGCAGTCTCTTGTCAAAGATGCCCACGCCGAATGTCAAGAAACGTCGGGTCCGCGTAAACCGCGTAAAAGGCGTTGCCTCACGCGGTCGTGGGAGGCGGTGGAAATGGATTTGGATTATGGTGGTGGTTTTGCTGCTAATTCCGGCGATGCAGGTGGCGGCGGTGCGATTCGTCAATCCGCCGCGAACTCTGCCGATGTGGATCGATCAGGTGTCGTCGAGCGGGCCGAAGTCTCAGTTGCTCTACCGCTGGATCCCGTTGGCGCAGATTCCGGAGATGTTCCTGAAGCACCTTTGGATTTCGGAGGATCAGCGGTTCTTTCAGCACGATGGCTTTGATTGGACCGAGATGGACCTCGCGGTGAAAGAAGCGGAGCGGAAAGGGAAGCCGGTCCGGGGGGCTTCCACGATCACGAACCAATGCGCACGGTCGATTTTTCTTTGGCAGGGACGCTCCTGGATCAGGAAAGGACTGGAATCGTACTACACGATCTGGATGGAAATGTTGTTGCCGAAGCGGCGCATCCTGGAGCTGTACGCGAATGTGATCGAGATGGGGCGCGGGATCTACGGGGTGGAAGCGGCGTCGCAGCATTATTTCGGCGTGAGCGCGAGCGGTCTTACGCGGGAGCAGTCGGCCATGCTGGCGGCGGTGCTGCCGAATCCGAAAGGCTGGGATCCGACGAATCCGGGTCCGATGTTACGCTGGCGTCAGCAGCGCATTCTGCGACGCGAACAGAACGCGCATTTTCCCGAGAAGTTGCTTCGCTCCCCGTAAAAGGCTTCGCCTCACGGGGCTCTCAGGATACAACACCAGCGGATGTTTTACGTCTACCTGTTGCATTCCAAGAAGGACTCCGGGTTTTATATCGGTTACTCGACGGACTTGAAGAGGCGGTTGTCGGAGCATACGCGGGGCTCTTCATTCGCTACGAAATCCCGAGGTCCATGGAAGCTTATTTATTATGAGGCTTACACGGAGCGCGAAGACGCCGAAGGCCGAGAGAAATTCCTGAAGAGCGGCGTCGGACGGCGTTTCCTGCGCGGCCAATTACGTCACTACCTCAAACGATTCCCCGCCCGCGTAAAAGGCTCTAATGTCCCGACGCCGCACCAATTAGCCGCGTGAGGCGAAGCCTTTTACGCGGTACATTGAGGTGATGATCGCGAAGATAGCGGATTGGGAGGTGCGGTTTGCGGCGTTCCTGGCGCACGAGACCGACGGCGATGCGGCGCACGACGAGGGACACGTGAGGCGGGTGGTGGCTAACGCGCGGGCGCTGGCCGAGACGGAGGGGGCCGATCTCACGGTGGTATTGCCGGCAGCGTGGTTGCATGACTGCGTTTCAGTCGCGAAGAACTCGCCGGAACGATCGTCGGCATCGCGTCTCGCGGCGGAGCGCGCGGGTGAATGGCTCCGGGCGGAGGGCTACCCGCCCGAGCATATCTCCGCGATCGAGCACGCGATCGTAGCGCACAGTTTCTCGGCTGGCGTGCCGCCGCAGACGCTGGAGGCGAAGGTGGTGCAGGACGCGGATCGGCTCGACGCGTTGGGCGCGGTGGGGATCGCGCGGACGCTGATGCTCGGTGGCGCGAACGGCACACCTTTCTACGAATTGTCGGAGCCGTTCCCCATCACACGCGCGGCCGACGATCGGACGAGCGTCATCGACCATTTCTTCACCAAATTGTTGAAGCTTGCTGACACAATGCAGACGGCTGCGGGACGGGCAGCAGCCCAACAACGCGCCCAGTTTTTGAAGCAATTCCTCACACAGCTCGGTAATGAGATTGGCGTCCCGTTTCCCTGACGCCCAGCGCACTTCGCGACTTATCGGGTGCAATTACCCCGCAATCCCAAATCTGGCGCGCCTGCCAACTCGCATTGCGGTTCGAGTAGAACCAACTGGAAAGGCGGAACGGGACTGGAGTTTGTGCCAGAGCCACCTCGGACCGCGATCACGCCTGCCGGATTCGCAGGATTGCCCGGTCACTCGAAGCGCAGTCCTTCAATGGGATTAAGCTGTGAAGCTTTTCGTGCGGGGTAGTAGCCAAAGAAAACACCGACTCCAGCCGAGAAGAGTGCTGCGACCAGCATGATCTTCTGCGAAAGTTGCACGTCCCAGTGGAGGGTGCTGCGCAGAAAGTAAGATCCCGCAATTCCAGCGAGGATGCCCAGCGCTCCGCCGACCAAACTCATTACGATCGCTTCGCTCAGGAATTGCATCTGAATGTCGCGTTCGGTGGCACCGATGGCCAGGCGAATTCCGATCTCCCGGGTTCGTTCCGTCACCGACACCATCATGATGTTCATGATGCCAATCCCGCCGACCAGGAGGGATAACGACGCCGCACTTCCGAGCAGGAGAGTGAAGACATTTGCCGCGGCCAGCTGCGCGCGGATGACTTCTTCCGGCGTGCGGATATTGAAGTCGTCGGGTTCGCTCGATCTCAAGTGGTGGCGCTCGCGGATGAGCGCAACGATGCGCTTCGTCGCTTCGGGAATGTCTTCTTTGCGCGTCGCGGAAAAGTAGATGTCGTCCAACCACTCGGTGCCGCTGATTCGTTTCTGCGCGGTGGTGATCGGAATGACGAGGAAATCGTCCTGGTCCTGGCCCGTGACCGAAAAGCCTTTCGCCTGCATCACGCCCAGAACCTTGAATGGAACACCCTGGACGCGGATGCTTTCGCCGACCGGGTTGGCCGATCCGAATAAATTTGACGCAATCGTCTCGCCGATGACGCAGACGGTGGAGGCGCGATCGACATCTTCGTCAATAAATTGCGATCCGAGCGCGATGGTCCATTTGCGGATCTCGAAGTAGTCCGGGCTAACGCCGCGAAATTGCGTACCCCAGTTCGCGCTTCCAGAAACGACCTGGATATGTCCGTCCACATTTGGCGAACCGCTTTTGATCGCGGGGACCTGGTCCATGACCGCGCGCCAGTCGCCCAGAGTTAGCGTTTTGCTGCCCCTGCTCCCGACGCGCACGCCGTTTCGGGCGCGACCGCCAGCTTCGAGCCAGATCAGATTGTCGCCGACATTATGAAGCTGCTCTTCGACGCGCTTCGACCCGGCGTCGCCGACACCGACCACGCAAATGAACGAGCCGACGCCGGCAATGATGCCCAGCATGGTAAGGACGCTACGGACTTTGTTCCGCTGCAGGGCCTTCAAAGCCTCGGGTATGATCGTATCAAAAAGCATTTGGAACTGCCGTTGCAGGTGCGGCGATCATTCGTAGCGGAGCGCTTCGATCGGATCCAACCGCGCCGCCTTTTGAGCCGGGTAAAAGCCGAAAAACACGCCGATCGCGATCGAGACCAGGGCGGCAATAAGGATGGCCATGGTCGAGACTGCAATCGGCCAGCCAGCCGCCGACGAAATCACAAAGGAAGAACCGATTCCGGTAAGAATTCCGAACAAGCCGCCGACGAGACTGATCGTAACCGCTTCAAACAAGAACTGGCGCTGCACGTCACCTTCCGTGGCGCCGATTGCGATTCGGATGCCGATCTCGCGCGTCCGCTCCGTTACCGAAACCAGCATGATATTCATAATGCCGAGTCCTCCGACGAAGAGTGAAACGGCTCCAATGGAACCCAGAAGCAGCGTCATGACCTTGCTTGCTTCCGAGGCAACGTCCGCGATGTCGGCCAGGTTCCGAACCGAGAAGTCGTCGGTGCCTCCGGCGCGGATCCGATGGCGGTCACGCAACAACGCCCGGATCTGCTGTTGCGCCGCGTAGCTGGCGGAGCGTGAGGAAGCCGACGCCATCGCGAAACGCAACCAGGGCTGCCCGGTCATCTTCTTCTGCACCGTGGTAAGCGGCGCGATGATGGTGTCATCCTGGTCTTCACTCAGCGCGGCCGATTGTCCTTTCGCGACGAGCACGCCCACCACGAGAAACGGGAGATTGCCGATGCGAACTTTTTTTCCAATCGGATCGGTGGAAGCGAAAAGATTTTTCCGGACAGTTTCGCCGATCACCGCGACGTTGGCAGCCGTCGTGACGTCATCACGCGTGAAGCTGGTCCCGCTCTGAAACGGCCAGGTGCGAATATCAAAATATTCCGGGGTGGTCCCGACGATTCGCGTCCCCCAATTGTCGCCTTCGTAAACGATCTGTCCTGAGGTTTGGGTCGCCGGCGCCGCCGCGACAACCGCCGGACATTCGCGGAGAATGGCGGCAACGTCGGACTCCAGCAGCGTCTTGGTGCTTCCGTTTCCCACGCGCAATCCTCCCTGTGTTCCCGAGCCCGGCGTGATGAAGAGCATGTTCGAGCCGAGGGTGGCGATTTGTTTCTGCACGGTTTGATCGGCGCCTTGTCCGATGCCGATCATCGCAATCACCGCGCCGACGCCGATGATGATTCCGAGCATCGTCAGGATTGACCGGCTTTTGTTACGCAAGAGCGCGCGTAACGCGATCTGGATGGTCGAGGCGAAATCCATCTGGGAATCAGTCTTCGAGTTTCGGGATGGTCTTGATCACCTCCGCGGCGACTGCTCGATTCGCAACCAGCTCGTCGCGCCGGATGGTACCGTCGCGAAAGACAATGCTACGCTGCGCGAAGTTCGCGATATCGGTTTCGTGGGTGACGAGAATGATCGTCAGGCCTTTCTGGTTCAGCGTCTGGAATATCTCCATCACTTCAACAGAGGTGCGGCTGTCGAGATTCCCCGTGGGCTCATCCGCCAGAAGAATGGAGGGGCGGTTCACCAGCGCCCGGGCGATGGCGACGCGCTGCTGTTGTCCACCCGAGAGCTGCGAAGGGAAATGGTCGGTTCGATCGGCCAGGCCCACCAGCCGCAGCGACTCCATCGCGCGCTCGCGCCGCTCGGATTTATCGATCCGCGCACAAAGCGTCGGCAACTCGGTGTTCTCCAGGGCGGTCGTGCGCGAGAGCAAATTGAAGCCCTGGAAAACGAAGCCGATCTGGCGGTTTCGGATGCGGGCGAGTTGATTCTTATCCAGCGCCGCGACGTCCGTGCCTTCCAGAAGGTAGCGGCCGGAGCTCGGCTTATCCAGACAGCCAAGGATATTCATGAAGGTCGATTTGCCGCT
>JBEEHO010000178.1:0-12736 GCA_041167425.1 Verrucomicrobiota bacterium
TCCACGCCGGTCCCAAAACACCAGGCCGATCGTTCGATGGAGGCCGCGGCCTGCATCGGCTGCGGCGCTTGTGCGGCGGCTTGTCCGAATGCGTCCGCGATGCTATTCACCGCGGCGAAGGTTTCGCATCTGGCTTTTTTACCCCAGGGACAGCCGGAGCGAACGAGCCGCGTTCTGAAAATGGTGGCGGCAATGGATGCGGAAGGATTCGGGAACTGCACGAATACGTATGAATGCGAAGCCGTGTGCCCGGCCGAGATCAGCGCTAGCCTCATCGCGAAACTGAATCGCGAGTACGTGATCGCCAGTCTTAAGAAGAGAGCGGGCGAGTAGGATTGATGGCGCGCGCGCCCCGCGGCTAACGATGAGGTTTCACCATCCTGAACTTTCGGCGCGTCTCGTTAGGCAGGAAAGATTGTTTCGGCGAGACGCCGAAACCAGCACGCGAGACGCGTGCGCTACCCAGCCTGGCAGATGCATGTCCACAAGGCGGGATCGAGATTGTCACGGACGCGAGCGGCTAATTTTTCCGCATCGGCCTCTCCGCGCAAAACTGCAAAAACGGTTGAGCCAGAGCCGGACATCAAGGCCGCGCCGACCTCTGGCTGCTGACGCAACCAGGTTTTGAGATGACCGAGAAAAACGTACTTTTCGAAAACCGGACGCTCGAGGTCATTCACGAAGTGCACGCCTGAAAATTCCTGCGCGGCGTACGGCATTCCGGATAACTCCCGGGAATTTTTCCATCTTCCGTATGCCCAGGGTGTGGGAACGCTGAAATCGGGTTTCACCAATAAGAGATTGAAAGCTCCGGGTAAGACGGTTCGCGTAACCAGCTCGCCGCGCCCCCGGCAAATCGCCGGGGAACGAGCGATGAAAAACGGAACGTCAGATCCAATCTCCGCAGCGAGTTTCGTCAGATCCTCCTGCGTCAGGTGCGTTTCGAAAAGTTCGTTCAGCCCCAGCAACGTACTTGCGGCATCGCTGCTCCCCCCGCCCAGGCCGGCGCCATGCGGAATTTTTTTCTCCAGGGTGATCCTGAGCCCGGCGTCAATTTTTGTGGTCTTCCGAAAAAGCCTGGCGGCACGCACGACCAGGTTCTCTTCCCCGTCCGGCAGCGTGGAATCGTCGCAGTTAAATTGGATATGCGGGTTCCCGGAATCCGATTCGATCGTCAAGCGATCCGCCAGTGAAATCGGCGCCATCAAAGTTTCGATTTCATGGAAACCATCCTCCCGCGCGCCCTTGACCTGGAACGAAAGATTGATCTTCGCCGGCGGATAAAGCTGCATATCTTTATCTCTCCATAAAATTTCTCGGAATTACAGAATGAAGTCGTCTTCGCCTCCTGTCAGCACTCGTGAGCGGCTGATTGTGGCCCTCGATTTTCCCAACCAAACAAAAGCGCTCGCGTTGGTCTCCGTTTTATCCGGCACTGTTTCGATTTACAAAATCGGACTGCAACTCTACACGGCAGCCGGTCCGGAAATTGTCCGTGCGGTCGCCGGGACGGGTGCCGGAATTTTTCTCGATCTAAAACTCCACGACATTCCGAGCACCGTCGCCAGGGCCGTAGCCGCCGCGGGCGAGCTCGGTGTGCAAATGTTAACGGTGCATTTGAGCGGCGGTCACGCCATGCTCGAGGCAGCGGTGGAAATGAAGCCGACAAACCTCACCCTTCTCGGCGTGACGGTTCTAACTAGCGCCACCGAAGAAACTCTTCGGGAAACGGGCGTCAACGCGCCGCTCGACCAACAAGTCATTAGATTGGGCGAGCTCGGCAAGAAATCCGGAATCGACGGATTGATCACGAGCCCGCGCGAAGTTCGATTTCTCCGGGAGCGGCTCGGCCCGGAAATCACGCTGGTCACGCCCGGCGTTCGTCCCACCTGGGCAGATGCGAACGACCAGAAGCGATTCACGACTCCGCACGAGGCGTTGGAAAGCGGTGCTGATTATCTCGTCATCGGGCGTCCCATCACCGCGGCGGCGGACCCGCGTGGCGCCATGGAACGGCTGCTCGAGGAGATCGCGAACTAAGAGTCGCGCAGGCGAACATGCTCGACCAGCTGGAGGTCTACGACGACACCGAGCCACGCGCCGCGGCCGTGAACATGGCGCTGGATGAAGCCCTGCTGGAAACTGCCGTTTCTCCCGCGCTCCGCTTCTATCGATGGCGAGGTCCTGCGCTTTCCTTCGGATATTTCGGAGCTTTCGCCGAGGTCTCGGGCCAAAGCACTGGCCGTGAAATCGTTCGCCGGTGGACTGGAGGCGGCGTGGTTCCCCATGGTGACGATCTGACGTATTCCATCATCATTCCGGCGAGCCATTCGTTTTTCGCGCGCTCCTCGCTCGAGATTTATTCGACGCTGCACGACGCGATCCGGCAGGCTCTCGCGAAAAACGGAGTTGAAGCCACGCTCGCGAGTTCCGGCGTGCCGAAAGTATCGGAACAATGCTTCGCCAACGCCGTTCGGTCGGATGTCCTCAGCGAAGGACGAAAGATCGCCGGCGCGGCCCATCGCCGTTCCCGCGCGGGGTTGCTTCACCAGGGCAGCATTCAACTTTCGAAACTGCCCCGTAAATTTATCGACGACTTTTCCCGCGCCGTTTGCGATCGATTCCAGCATGAAACCCTGTCGCCGGAATTAGTCGAACGCGCCCACGCGATCGCGCAGGCGAAATACGGAACAGACGAATGGTTGAAGCGCCGGTAACGCGCGCGGCAGCCCACTGACTTCAGTCGCCAGTTGTTTTGACAGGCAGAGGCCGTCCTTCTATCCTGCTTTTGTGGAAGTTTTCGCTCACTCACGCGCGCCATCAGCGTCTCCAGATCGAGCCTTGGCGCGAGTGACGCTCGGCGTGCAAACGCACCTGGAACAAGTCGAAGCCCGGATCGCCCAACAAGCCGCTGAGTTCGATCCCGCGATTGAAGGGTACGTGACCTATGCCATTGGCGGGCGCGGGAAACGGCTGCGGCCGCTCGTGGCCCTGCTGAGTGGCGGCGCCAGCGGTGGAATCACCGCCGCGCATCTGGATCTCGCCGTCATCGTCGAATTGATCCACATCGCCACGCTCGTGCATGACGACATCATGGACGAAGCCGAACGACGCCGCGCGCAGCCGACGGTGAACGCGCGCTGGGGAAATTCGCTGAGCGTGCTCCTGGGCGATTGCCTCTTCGCGCAGGCGTTGAATCTGTCGACTAATTTTGACAACACAGAGGTTTGCCGCACGATTGCCCGCGCCGCGCGCGAGGTTTGTTCCGGAGAAATCATTCAAACGCAGCGGCGCTTCGACCTGCATCTCGGGATTACCGATTATCTCCGGATCATCGAAATGAAAACCGGCTCGCTCTTTGCGGCGGCGGGAGAACTGGGAGCCCTGCTCAATGGGGCCGAGCCCGAGACGATCCGCGCGCTGAAAGATTTCGGGCGGAAGATTGGCGCGGCCTATCAGATTTATGACGACTGCCTCGATATCGCCGGAAACGAAGCGCAGATCGGCAAGACACTTGGAACCGATTTGCGGCACGGGAAGCTGACTCTGCCGGTCCTGATGCTGCTCGGCTCGGCCCCGGCGGCGGAACGGGAGAAATATTGCGAGTTGATCCTCACGGAAAAATCGAGCGCGATCACCAAGTTACTCAAAATGGATTCGCCCAATGGGGCTTTGAAAGCATCCGTGGATGCCGGCGACGAATTAATTCGCGAGGCCCAACGTGAGCTCGAGACGCTGTCGTCCAACGAATATACCGATTCACTTTTCCAGTTTGGTGACGCGCTCAGGGAGTTGCTCGATCAATTTCGTGTCTAGAATCAACGGGCCGCGCCGGGCCCGCCCCCCCGGGCGCCATTCGAATGGCCCAGATAAAGATTCGCGAAATGCCGCTGGATGAGCGGCCGCGTGAAAAACTTCTCGCGCGTGGCGCCGCCGCGCTGACCGATCCGGAGCTGATCGCGATTCTGCTCCGGACGGGTTTGCCCGGAGCGAATGCGGTGGATGTCGCGCGCCAGCTCCTGGAGCGATACAGTTCCCTCTCCGGGTTGAGCCGGTGCACCGTGAAAGAGATCGCGTCGATTCGCGGCATTGGAGAAGCAAAAGCGATTCAACTCGTCGCGGCCTTCGGTCTCGGCCAGCGTCTTGCAAATGAGCGCTTATCGCGGCAAAAACTTGATTCGCCTGAACTGGTCCACGATCTGGTCGCCGCGGAAATGCGCACGCTGCACAAGGAATCGCTCCGCGTAATTCTTCTCGATACCCGCTATCATTTGATTCGAATGGAAGAAGTGTCCCTCGGCAGCGTAAACGAAAGCATCGCCCACCCGCGCGATGTTTTCCGGCCCGCGGTTATCTCCTCCGCTTACGCGGTCATCGTGGTGCACAACCATCCTTCGGGCGATCCTTCCCCCAGCCAGTCGGATCACAGCCTAACGAGACGTTTGGTTGAAGCCGCGGAACTGCTCCAGATCAAGCTGCTCGATCATATTATTATCGGCGCGCCGGCCGAGGGACGGCCACCCTATTTCAGTTTCAAGGAAGCAGGCGTCCTGTGAAAATTCACGCGACAGCGATCGTGGACGCGGGTGCACAGGTCGGCGACGACGTGGAGATCGGGCCGTATTCGATCATCGGCGCCGGCGCGATCATCGGGGAGAAATGCGTGATCCAATCCCACGTCGTAATTGAAGGCACGGTGAAAATGGGCGCCGGGAATTTTATCGGGCATGGCGCGACCATCGGAAGCGCGCCGCAGGATTTGGGGTTTAAGACGGATATCAAAAGCGGAATTGAAATGGGTGCGGGCAACGTGATCCGCGAGTATTGCACCATCCACCGCGGCGCGACGAAAGGAAGCGCGACGGTTATCGGGGATGGAAATTTTCTCATGGTCGGGGCCCACCTTGGGCATGACTGCCGGATCGGGAACGGCGTGGTGATCGTGAACAATTGTTTGCTCGCGGGACATGTGCGGATCGATGACCGCGCGTTCATCGGGGGCGGCTCGCGCTTTCACCAGGGCATCCGGATCGGGAGGGCGGCAATGGTGGAGGGACGGTTCACGAAAAATCTGCCGCCCTTTGTGATCGCGGCAAAGAATCACGTCTTTGGCGTCAACATTCTCGGCCTGCGGCGCGCGGGGTTCAGCGCCGCCGATCGCGACGAAATCAAGCGAGCGTTCAAGCTTCTTTACAAAAGCGGCCTGAACACGAAGCAGGCGCTGGAGCAGGCGGCGGTGACGGAATTCGGTGTTGTCGGTCGCGAATTTTTTGAGTTCGTGGCGGATGCCGGCAGGCGCGGGATCGTTTCTTACAGCGGAGATCCGGAGGGCGAAGATTAGTCCTGCAACGCGCGGTTATTTGAGCGCGAAGAAAGCGAGCATGCGGCCGGTGCGGCCTTTCTCGGCGCGATAAGAATAGTAGCGCTGAAGATCACACGCGGTGCAAACGCCGTCATCTTGCACGCTCGTGACACCGAGCGCGCGGCATTGCCGGACGATCTCCGCCGCAAAATCGATTTCATAATGCGGCGGGCGAATGCAGGGACTCAGCTGGACGATGAGGTCCGCGGCGCGCGATCCAAAATGTTCGGCCATGGAATTGATGGCGTTCGAAACGATGCCAAGCTCGGTGCCTCGCTTGCCCGAGTGCACCAGACCAATCGCCGCGCGAACGGGATCGGCAAGATAAACGGCACAGCAATCGGCCACATAAATGCCGAGGCAAAGGCCGCGCTCACTTGTGATCAAACCATCGCAGCCCTCAAAACATTTGCCGTCTTTCGTTCCGGTCTCGACGAGCCCGATGCGATCACCGTGCACTTGCTGCGCGGTAATGAATGGCGCGCGACCGAGTCCAAACTCCTCGCGAATTTCCCGATGGAGATCATCCAACCGGGCGAGCGCTTCCGTTTTGTCGCGCGACATTTCGATGCCGGCGACGCGCAGCGTGAACCCGTGAACAACGCCAGACAACGCACTGAGCGCCGGGAATTTTTCAGCCGGCAGCTGATCTCGCTTCACTTACTCGAACGCGTGCGGATCGTCCGTTTCGTTTCGACTGGGGTTCGATTTCCCGCGCCATTCAAGAGCAGGGGTGTCGGTTTGGGGGCCGGCGTCGGCACCGCATCCGTCTTCAATTTCCGCCGCGTATTCACCTCGTCGAGCTCGTTGGAGTAAGTTACCTCCGTCGCCGTGACCCGGTCGAATTCCGCGAGCGCGGTGCTGTAGTTGTAGAGAGCCTGGAGCCGATTCGATTGGGCCAGGGTCACCTCCACGCGCGAATTTAAAACTTCCAACTGGGTTCCAGCGCCCGCGCTCAAGCGCGCGCTGGCCAGGCGCAGGGCTTCCTCTGCCTGCCCTACACTTTGTTCCGTCGCCTTAACCAACTCCGCGCTCTGCTTTAAATTTGAATCCGATTGCTGCACCTCCAGCTCCACCTGCCGGCCGGCGTCGTCATAGGTAATTTGGGCCTCGTGGAGAATTGCGGTCGCCTGTTTGACTGCGCCGTAGGTCGCGCCCCAATCCCAGATGGCCCAGCTCCCGGTCGCTCCAAAAATATAGCCGCTGCTGACATCGCGCGGATTATCGCTGAAAGCGGAACTGCGCACCTCGGCGCCGCCGGTGGCGTTGATTTGCGGGAAGTAACCGGCGCGCGCCACCCGGACCTGCTCGGCATCCGCCAGCATGTTCGCTTTCTGTTGTTTCAAAAATGGCCGCCGTTCCTTGGCCAGCTCGATGGCCTGGGCCAGCGGCATGCGACGTGGGTGAAATTGCAACTCGCCGAGCGCTTCCAACGGCGGCGCGTCACCTCGATTTGGATCGAAATCGAGCCCGAGGGTTTTCGCGAGCTGGAGCTGCGAGATGCGATAATTATTCTGCGCGGCGATGAGATTGGGATATTGATTCGAAAGCGCTACCTGTGCCTGAAGAACATTGAAACGCGGGACGGTGCCGGCTTCGAAGCGATTCTGCTGATCCTGCAGCTGACTTTGCAGGAGCTGGATGGATTCCTGCTGCACCCCGATCAGCGCGCGGTTCAGGAGAATCTGATAGAATTGCTGGCGCACAGTTGAGATCGTCTGGTCGATGATGTTTCGGAACGCGTAATAACTGGAGTCCCGGCTGAAATCAGCCGCGCGAATTTGGGAAATGATCCTGCCGCCGGCGAAGATTACTTGCGTCGCCTGGATGCGCACGTTGTAGGAGCGCTCGACCCCGCTGAAGGTGCTAAAGCTGTTGCTACCGATTGGAGTGCTGCCAGGAGTGGGCGTAGCAATCGCCGCATTGGTGGGACCACCATGGTTCACATTGATATGCGGATCTACATCCGAAAACGTGCCGGTGGAAGCGATCTGCGGCAACGCGGCCGCGCGCATCTCAATGTAAAGACCCTTTGTCCGCTCGATCTCTTCGCGCGCGCGCCGGATGTCGGTGTTCCGCTGGAGCGCGGTCAGAATCGCGTCATTCAAGGTAAAGCGCGGAACGCCGGAGCTGGTGCGAATCACTTCGGTAGAAGTGTCGCTCCCGGCGAAAAGCCCGCGCAAAGGTACGAGGGCGCAGACCAGAAAAAGGACGAGGACGGAAAAGAAAAATTTTCGCATGAAAAAGAAAAGCGGAACGACGGAAATGAGTTTCGGAGAGACGCGAGTGAGAGCGTTGGCGCTGTGTGCTATGCAATCCGCGTGCCGCATTCGTTCATTGTAACTTAACCTGCTGCCGAATAGCTGCTTAAGAATTTAGGGTTGATGGTTTGGTCGGCCGATTATTCCCGCGTTCGGGATCAGCGCGTTCCATTTTCGAAACGCCGCGAGGCCAGCAGGTCGCTCCGCGATTTGCTGCGCAAAGGCGGATCGTCGCTGGTCTGGCAGTAATCGTAAATCTTGCTGTAGATCTGGAGCCAGGCCTTTTGCTCCGCGGTGGTGAGATGCGTCATTACCTTCATCAAATTGCCCACCATTTCCTCGCGGATGCGCCGGACCAAAGCCGAACCTTTTTCCGTAATGCAAACCATGACCTTGCGCCGATCCTCGCGCGCGCTCGAGCGCACGACGTAGCCGAGATTTTCCAGCCGCGCGACCAACCCGCTCGCGGCGGCAGTGGTGTGTCCCATCTTCCGTGCGATCGCGGACATCGTGAGGATTTCTTTATGATCCAGCGCGGCCAGGAGAAAAAATTGCGGGAAGGAGACATTACCCGGCGCGAGTTCCTTGCAGAGATGCAGGACGAAGCAGCGCTGCATTTCCAGGATGATGTGGGAAAGCCGTTCCGCGTCGGCGCGAAATTGGGCGGTGCCGTTCAAGGTGAGGATCGGGGCGGTGTTCAACGCGCATAAGCTAAAATGCTCCCGGGGAGTGTCAAACGCGCGCGGCGATAAAGGAGAAATTCAATCGAGCGCCAGGACGGAAACCGTGGCGCCACCGGAACAGGTTTCTCCCGGCGAAAGTCGAAGCAGCGCATTCGCCCGGCTCAAACCATGGAGAGCATGCGATTCCTGTCGGCCGACCACCCCAAACGTCCCCTGCTCCACGCGGCCGCGAAGGTAATGCGGACGGTCGCCCGGGTTTTCCAGATTTTCAGCGAGGCGCGCGTCGTATCGGCGTAACGAAAGCTCGTTCGCTCTTGCACCCATCAGCCGGAGGATCGCCGGCCGCACGAAAAGCAGGAATGTGACGAAAGCCGAAACCGGATTTCCGGGTAACCCAAAAATTGCGCAAGATCCGGCTCGCCCGAAAAGAAATGGTTTGCCCGGTTTCACGGCCACGCGCCACAGATCGGTCAGCGCCCCTACGGCGTTCAAGGATGGCTTCACGAGATCGCGCGCGCCGACCGAGACGCCACCCACGACGATCAGAATGTCATGCTCGACCCCGCGCCGGAGCGCCGCTTCGATCGGTTGTGCTTCATCCATCGAGTGCTCTACGAACGAGACGGAAGCTCCCCATTTTTCGCAAAGCGCCTGGAGCAGAATCGAATTGCTTTCGTAAATTTGCCCGGCTCCGAGTGATTCCCCGGGACGAACCAGTTCATCCCCGGTCGTGAGGATCGCGACTCGCACCTGACCGCCCACCTCGACCTCGGCCAGGCCTTGCGCCGCCAGCAACGCCATTGTTTGCGGCCGAATCCGCTCGCCCGCTTCGAGTATTTTCTGCCCTTCGCTCAAATCCGAACCACGGCGGCGAACGAACTCGCCCGGCGCGACGTTCGTCTTGAGAAAAATCTCCGCGCCCTGGAGGTGAACATCTTCCTGCATGACGACCGCGTCCGCACCTTTCGGCAGCGGCGCGCCCGTGAAAATCCGAACGGCTTCACCGGCCGCGACCCGCAATTTCCGATCGAGGCCTGCCGGTTGTTCGCCGACGACGCGCTGGCTTTTCCCATGCTCGCAGGATCTGGCCACGACGGCATAACCATCCATCGCCGAATTATCAAAACCCGGAAGCGCGACGCGCGCGAAAATATCACGCGCGGCAAATCGCTCACGTGCTTTGGCAAGAGCGACCACGCTCGGCGGAAGCGGCTTCACGCTTTCCAGGATGTGCGAGAGCGCGTCGTCCTCCGTGATCACAAAAAAAATTCTTCCTTCACGCGAAAATCAATGTCCAAAAGCCGCGGGCTCGTGTCATTCAAAATCCCGGCATGGTTGACGAGCATCCACCGCGCTCATATTCTCGGACTCTGTTGGTGAGGTGGCTGAGTGGTCGAAAGCAGCGCTTTGCTAAAGCGCCGTACTCCAAAAGGGTACCGAGGGTTCGAATCCCTCCCTCACCGCCAGCTCTCACGTTTTCCATTTGCTGCCGTCTCTTCTGGCGCTTATGCGAGCTAATTAGGAGATGAGAACGCGGTTCGACTAGTGAGGCGCGTCACGCGCCACGGCTAAAATCCCGCCGTTGCGGGATCATTCTCCAGAGCAAAAGCGCAGCTCTTGATAACCCCTCCATCACCGATTCTTCGACGCGCAAATTATGCGAACACCCTGTTTGGATCCTGTCGCTTCTCGCTGTTACCGAAAACGATCCGGTGGCGGCGTGCTCTCCTCCTCCGGCTGCTGCACGGGCTCCTCCGGCGCCGGCGCGGGGCGCTTCTTTTCCTTACGTTTCTTCTCCGGGCGTTTCGTGTCCTCGATCGTGCTATTTTCGATCGCCACCCGGCGTTGCAGAACACTGCCCGTTTGTAATGGCATCAGCGCATACTCCACGTGTTTGGATGCGCAGCCGATGTCTGCCAGCGCAAAGCAGGCAAGGGCGAAGAGGGCGAGAAAGCGTTTTTGCATATGAGATACTCCGCCCGAGAGCGAATCAGGATATCCGCGCGTGGGCAAGAATAACCGATGCCCTCATCGGGTTCCCAGCGGTAATACCGGTCGCGCTTGTCCCATTCATGCCGGGACGACAGCCAAATGTTTGGGGTTGAACGCCGAAGTGCCCGCGTTACTGTGCGCATCTTTATGACCGGCCTTTTCCTGTTTCGAAGCGCCCTTGCCTTGTTGATAGCAGCGCTCCTCGCCAGCTGCGCGGAGGAACCTCCCAGGCCGACCACCTCCGTGGCTGCTGTTCCCACGCCGCCGCCCGGATATTGGCACGGCGACGGCATCCAGGGCTCGGCGAAAATCGTCGTCAGCATCTCCAAGCAGCGTGCCTATTTCTTCAAGGGGAAACAACTCGTCGGCGAGTCAACCGTTTCCACCGGTAAACAAGGCTTCTCGACTCCGCCGGGCCACTATTCCGTGCTGTCGAAAGATAAAGACCACGTCTCCTCTGTCTTCGGCGATTACGTGGACGACTTCGGTAACGTCGCGAAATCGAATGTCGATTCCCGGAAGGATTCGCGGCCGGCCGGCTCGCATTTCGATGGGGCGCGCATGCCGTACGCCATGTTTTTCCGTGGCGGCTACGCCATGCATCAAGGTTACGTTCCGCCGTATGCGGCTTCGCACGGTTGCATCCGCGTGCCACAAGGGATGGCCGACGTCTTCTTCGATAACGCACCGGTCGGAACGCCGGTCGCCGTAAAGGAATAAAACTATTCCTTCACTCCTGATCCTGCTCCTGATCTTCTTTCCGGGAAAACAGAGTCCAGGGTTTCCGCCTTCAGCTTTCGCCTTACCCGGGCGGCCATGCCAGCGCCCGCTTCCCGAGGAGGTGCACATGGAGGTGCGGCACTGTCTCTCCAGCATCGGGCCCGCTGTTGATCACCACGCGATAGCCTGACGTCGACAAATCCAATTTTTCCGCCACCGCGCGCGCCGCGAGCAGCAGTTTTCCCAGCAACGCTTCATCCGCCGGCGTGGCCTCCGCCAGCCTCGGCACCACGCGCTTTGGCACGATCAAGACGTGCACGGGTGCCTGCGGATTCACATCGCGAAATGCCAGCACCTCATCGTCCTCCCAGACAATGTCCGCCGGAATTTCGCGCCGGACGATTTTTTCAAAAATGGTCACAGCGACGACTGGCGGCGCCTAACGAATAAAGCAGCGCAGTTGATCGAGCTCAGAATTCGTGGCCAGTTTCTCGCGCACGAAACAGATCACTTCCTCGCGCAAAGTATCGCATGTGCGCGTCCACGTCTTCGCGCCGCGGAGATGCTTCACGCACGCCTGCAAATCGCAAAGGTGCAGGCTATCGGCCCGCGCCATCACGAGCGCGCTGATTCGTTTTTCCAAACCATCAAAGAACGCGAGCTCGTAACCGGCGCCCGCTTCCTGCGCGATCTCCAGAAGCGAAAACGAAACCGGCGGAGGCGACGGCACGAAGAACGGCACGATCTCCTTGTAACCGATCACCTTCAGGACATAACGGACCGTCTGCGAAAGTTGATCGAACGGGACCACCGACTCGTCGTTTCGCAGCCGCAAATAAAACGCGATGCTTTCCGTCACGTGATCCGTCAGCCACCATTTCGGATAACCCGCGTCGTTCGCCGCGCGCGTGATCGCCGCGTGCAGCCACGCCTGATCGAACTCAAAGAGCTGGCCCGAATCACAACGCAGGTAGGGAAATTCTTCTTTAAACGCGACCATGAGTTTCGATTTTTATTTCCGCATGACTTACCGCGCCAGCCATCGGCTGCGCTCCACTTATTTCCGGCGTGAATAATTCCGGCTGCAGCGCATTCGGCTTGATCCGCCGGCCCAGCGCCTGGATGGCGTCGACGAATTGATCCGCCTGATCGAACCGGCGATGGACCGACGCGTAACGCAGATACGCCACGTCATCGATCTCGCGCAATTTCTCCAGCACCTTCGTCCCGATCGTCGATGAAGGAACTTCGCGGCCGCTCGTCTCCAGCTCGTGCACGATTTCGTCCACCGCCGTCTCCAGCGTGACGAGACTGATCGAGCGTTTCTCGCACGCTTTGGCCAGGCTGTTCACGAGTTTGCGGCGATCGAACGGTTCATGGGTGCGGTCGCGCTTGATCACGCGCAGATCGGAGCGCTCGATTTGCTCGTAAGTGGTGAACCGGTACGCGCACTGTAAACAAACGCGGCGGCGGCGGATGCTGGAACTATCACGAGACTGGCGGGAGTCGATGACTTTGTCGTCACGAAAGCCGCACTTGGGACAACGCATAGTGTCGGCGGAGTAAGTAACACACCATAAGTTGTGGCGTCAACGCTTAGCGCGAGAAAAGTTTTTTCTTTTTCTTCCGGAGCGCGGCTTCTGGCCATCAACGCGCAGCCCCTCTCTTCTGTAGCGGCGGCCTCCGGCCGCCGAAATCTCGCCCCCTCTTCTGTAGCG
>JBEEHO010000179.1:0-9080 GCA_041167425.1 Verrucomicrobiota bacterium
CCCGGCCTGCTTCATAAATTTTCAGACTCAGATCCTTGACCCGCTCCGCTGTGTCGACGCCAACCAATCGGCAGCACTCGCTCCAATCGATGTTTTCGTCATGGCCTACATCGCTTTTTGTGGAGGGAGTGAAGATCGGCTCGGGCAATTTTGATGCGAGCTGCAAACCTGGCGGCAGCGCCATGCCCGAAACCGTCCCCTTTTCCTGATATTCTTTCCAACCGGAGCCAGCGAGATAGCCGCGGACGACACATTCCACGGGAAGCGGCTGCGCTTTGCGCACGATCATCGAGCGGCCATGCAATTGCTGGTGAAATGGAGCAAGATCGTTTGGAAATTTCTCGATGTCGGCAGTGATCATGTGGTTCCGCGCAAAGGTGAAACGACGAAACCAGAACGCGGAAAGCTGATTCAAGACCGAGCCTTTGCCCGGAATTGGATCGGGGAAAACAACATCGAAGGCAGAAAGCCGATCGGTCGCGACGAAGAGAAGAGTTTCGCCGAGGTCAAAAACTTCGCGGACTTTGCCGCTGCGAAGCTTTTTTATTCCAGGCAGGTCGAGTGAAGTAATGGGCGCGTGTGGCATGTAATATTTGGTCTGATTGGAATCAACCTCCAACGTCTAACGTCCAACGTCCAACGTCGAATTGAAGAAGGCGTTCGACGTTCGGCATTCGGCATTCGACGTTCACGTCCTCGCTATGGCTGGTCTTGTCATTAAACCTCGGGCGCGAATTTTGCACGGACACGATTGGGTGTTTTCGGGGGAAGTCCTGAAGGCGTTCGGGAACCCGGCGGATGGCGAAGTTATTTCGCTCAAGGACGGAAGAGATCACCTGATCGGCAGCGCAATTTACAACAGCAAATCACAGATTGTGGCCCGGCGATTCTCGCGGCGGCGCCAGGATCTCGATCTCGATTTCTTCCAGCGCCGGATCGGGCAGGCGGTGGAGTACCGCAAGCGGCGCGGCGTCGATCTGCGACTTTGCCGGCTGATCTGGAGCGAGAGCGATGGCTTGCCGGGCGTGATCGTCGATCGATATGGAGACCACGCGGTCTTGCAAACGCTGACGCTGGCGATGGACCTGCGAAAGGCGTTGATCGTTGAGGCGTTGAAAACGGCAACGGAGCTGCCCGCGCTGCAATCAATCATCGAGCGCAACGATGCGCCCGTGCGCAGGGCAGAGGGGATGGAATTGCACGCCGGTGTGTTGATGGGCGAGGCGCCCGCCGGCCCGAACGTGATCGAGATAAATGTGACGCCGCAGAAGACATCGCTCCAATTGGAAATCGATCTAATGCATGCGCAGAAGACGGGATTTTATCTGGATCAATTGGGACATTATCAAACTGTGGCGCGCTCCGCAGAAGGGCGGCGCGTCCTGGATTGTTTTTCGAGTCAGGGTGCATTCGCGCTCGCCTGCGCACAGGCAGGCGCGACGAAAGTGACCGCGGTGGAAGGGAGCGCGGAAAGCATCGCAACCGCCCGGCGCAACGGGGAGCGCAACAATCTCCGGGTCGAATGGATCGAGCAGGATGTTTTTCAATTCTTGCGCGCGGCGGAAAAGGCGGAAGCCGAATACGATCTGATCATTCTCGATCCTCCTTCCTTCACCAAAACGAAAGGCGGATTGCGCGATGCGTTGCGCGGATATCGCGAGCTGCACGTTCGCGCGTTCAAGCTCCTTTCGCGCGACGGAATGCTGGCGACGTTCTCCTGCTCGCATCATGTGAGCGAAGCGATTTTCAACCAGACGATCGCGGATGCGCTCGTGGATGCACGGCGCTCGGCCCGACGGCTGCATCGTTTCGAACAGGCCCTCGACCATCCGGTTTTGCCCACGCTGCCGGAGACGGAGTATTTCAAAGGGGTGCTGCTCGAAATGATGCCGGGAAGATGAAAGCGTCGTGGCTCGCTCGGAGGTGGACCAAACCGTGACCACCGATTTAAGCTCGGAGTTCGGCAAACTGGCTCCATGGATATTCCAATTCCGGATCGAGGGCGCGGATTATGGCGGCGGCATCAGTGCGGTCGGTGATCCGCGGATCGATCAATTTTTTCAGTTCGCTCCCGGAGTGGAAACAATTCTGGAACTCGGATCGCTGGAAGGCGCGCACACTTTCCTGCTCGCGGGACGCCCTGGGATAAAGCGAGTCCTTGCGCTCGAAGGCCGCGAGCAAAACCTGCGCAAGGCGAGATTTGTGCAAAACCTGTTGCGTGTCCAAAATGTGGAATTCGCGCAGGCGAATCTGGAAAAAAGCGACCTCGCAGCGTTCGGAAAATTCGATGCCGTCTTTTGTTCCGGTTTGCTTTATCACCTGCCCGAACCGTGGAATCTCATCGCGCAGCTTCCCACGGTTGCGCCCGCTCTATTTATCTGGACCCATTATGCGCCAGATGCCGAGGCGGAAATTCTCCCGGAC
This sequence comes from Verrucomicrobiota bacterium, assembly GCA_041167425.1. Taxonomy (GTDB): domain Bacteria; phylum Verrucomicrobiota; class Verrucomicrobiia; order Chthoniobacterales; family UBA10450; genus AV80. The sequence continues at coordinate 2,425 of JBEEHO010000179.1, forward strand.
GGATTGCGAGGAAAAATTCACATCGAAGGCGGCGCCGCAGAACCGCTGAGCGGCATGTCGCCTACCGCGACCTGGCTCACACTGGGATCGCTGATCACGGTGCTGACGAGAAATGGATATGAGAGCGTCCACGTGATCCACAATGATGTGACGCACGCTAACGGACCGGCGGCAACGCTCAGCGCAACGACCACGCGAGTTTAGCGCCGCGGTAAATCAGCGCGGAGTATTCCCCAAGATGAGGATGCGTTCGTCGTTCGTGCGCCAGAGATAAGGCATCACGGGAGTGACGACCTGTCCGAATTCGGCCTGGACCGGCAGTGCCGAAACTTTCATGTTCCACCGATCACGATAGGCAGACCAACTCTTTGGATCGCCGGCGTAACGGAGATCGAATTCGCCAGTCACCACATAGTCGAATTGCTGCCGCGCGAGAAGGTCAGACGCTTCAAACCAAGGCACGACCGTGGCTTTGGCGGCGATCCGTTTCCATTCAGCCGGCAAAATGGACAGCTCCCGAATGCCGAGAACCGTCTCTTCCTTCGTTGCGTGTTGCTGGAGCCAGTCCATCGCCCGAACGCGTGTGTCGACGTGTGATGTTCGAAGCTGAAGATGACGGACGCTGGACCAGGCGAGCGAAAGTGTCACAACGGAAATTGCCGCAGGAACGAGCCAGGGCGTGAACGCCGGTCGATGGGGTCGTTGCTGGAGATATTCGCCTAACCAATTACAGAGCAAGGCGGCTGCGACGCAGAGAAGTGGAACCAACGACAAGAGATTTCGGAACGGCTGGAAACTCGACCAAATTACCGTCGATAAAAGCAGCGCCGCGAAAGCGAGCCAGCTCACGGCCGCGCTCCGAGTGGCGGCATTCCAAAGCATCCAGATCATCCCGGCCAGGCCGGCGATCATCAGGGGAATGCCGACTTCCCAGCCGGAGAGCGCCGCGCGCCAGTAACCCTGATCGGATGGGATCGTCTGATAAAAATTTGCCAGGCCGCGCAGTTCTTCGACGATTTTTCCGAAATGAAGAATCACGCCGGGAGCTCCGCAGAAAATGCCGCCGAACAGACCGGCACTCGCGATCAGAATCAGAAACGCCCTCGACTTTCTTGCGACCGGAAGCCTCAGGATCGCCACAAGCAGAGCCGCAAAAACAGCGCCGGCCGTGTACTTCGCCCCGCATGCCAGACCGGCCGCGACGCCGGCGAAGACGACGCAGCGCCGCAGCGCCGGATTATTCGAGGAGGCGACGGTGCGCAGGCGCTCACAAAAGTAGAGGGCCGCCAAAACGAAAAATGTCGCCGTCGTATCGATAATGACGATCGAACCGCGGCTGACCAGGGCCGGACACACTGCGGTAAAAAGCATCGCCCGAAATCCGGCGCGCGGGCCGCCCAGTAACTTTGCGAGCGCGCCGGCCAGAACGACGGTGCCGACGCTCAAGCACGCGATGACAAAGCGGCCAAGCCAGATAATTTCCGGCGGCGTAAGAAGATCGTAGGAGTCGCCCAGGCCGGTGTGGAGGTCCTGGTCCGACGGCAGGTCTCTCCACAACTTATGATGATGAAATATCCGGTAAAAAGGAGCGTAGCCTTTGATCGCGGCAACGGTGAGATAGCTCGTCAGCGGCGGGTAAGTGGAAAAGCTTGTCTCGAGGCTTTTCGATTTCAGAATCGTGATGGCTGGATGAAGGATGTGCCCCTCATCGACGTAATCAGAATAGGGAAGACCGGAAGCGATCGGGCCGAGACGCAACAGGGCCGCGAGCGCAACCAGCGCAAGCCAAAGAATTGAATCGTTCAATGTCGGCCGGCAGATTTTTGGCACGGGATTGAGGTTTTCCATCGGTGCGGCGGCCGAAGACAAACAAACACAGGCCAGCGCGCGCGTTAAAGGATATTCTGATTCTGGAGCAGCCGCCCTGTGGGCGGCTCACCGAATCACAGAAGCGCAAGGCAACACTCGCGCTTCGCGCAGCGAAGCGGCTACAGTCGCTGGAAATTGAACTCTAACCGGAATCGAATCCCGTAACCATGCAGTGGTTTCTTGCTCTCAACGAAGGCTGCCCTGCTTTCGAGCAATACGCGCAGATGGCGCGCGTCGCCATTCACACCGCCCAACGCTGCACGTCGCTTCGACCGCACATCCTTTACGATGGGGGCGAGAACGATTTCACCCGATGGCTGCGCGATCGGGAAGTGCCGGTCATTCGGTGCAGAACATCGCTCTTCGCCGACTTGATCGATCTCGGCCGGCGCAGAAACGATCCGAATCTTGTCACCGCCCTCCCGGGAATTTTTCTGCGCACCGAACTTCCGCGGTTGCAGGATTCGTTAGGCCTGGAGGAGCGAGTGCTCTACACGGATTGCGATGTTTTTTTCCGGCGGGATCCGGTCGCGCAAATTTCGGCGGTGAAGTGTGAGTATTTTGCGGTCGCGCCGGAATTCGCGGTCGCGGATTACGAGAATATGAACACGGGCGTGATGTGGATGAATCTGCCGGGACTGTTGAGCCGGGACGATGAATTCAAGAAATTCATCCGGCAAAATATCGACGAATGGCAGAGCGTGGCCTGGGATCAGGGCGCGTACCGGCGTTTCTTTCGCGGCACGGAAGGCGCGCCGTTATGGGAGAAGCTGGCTCCCGAGCTGAATTGGAAACCGTACTGGGGCGACTACGCGAACGCTTCGATCATCCACTTTCACGGACCAAAACCTTTTCAACGCGATTACATCGATTCGCACTTCTCCGAGTTGAAGCATCTGACCGGCGGCAGTTTCGAGGAGCTCTGCGATGTCTGGAAAGAGCTGCTCGCTGACGCCAAGTGAGAGCGCGGATTTTTTCGCTCGGGAAAATTGTGGAATTCTGAAGTTCGCCCGCTAATATCATTCCAGTCGCGCGCGATCGTCACGCCAGATCGTGCGACGCACCAAGCGATTGCCATGGCTGAACGAATACGACCGATCGAACAAATGCTGGAGTTAAGCGAAGAAGAAGCGATGTCGCCCGAGCATCTCGATTCCCAGGTCCAAAGGGCGCAGGAGCAGCTGATGGCCCTGAAGCGGCAGTCGGAGCAAATCGAAAAGCAAAAACGCGAGCTGGAAGAGTTGAGCCGGCGCCAGGAAGAGCTGGAACGAGGCCGGGCCGAAATGACCGACAAACTTTCGCGCTCGCTCGTGATCCTCGAACGGGAAGGGTACGATTCGCAAAAGAAACTGGAGCAGATCCGCGCGACGCACGAGAGCTTCACCCAACATTTGGCGCTGCTGGAGGCGATCGAGCCGAAGAGCTGGAATTCAGGTGAGCTGCCAAAAGAATTGAGCCGCGCGCTCAGCACCGTGGATGATGCCCGCACGGAGTTCAGCCAGCAACGGAGCCGCCTTGAAGCAGGGAACAACGATCAATCGGCCGACCTCGATTTGCCGGAGACATCGAGTCTTTCCGGAACAGGCGGAAACAAATCGTTCGCGCAATGGATGCAGATCGGTTTCGCGGTCACGCTGCCGCTGATTATTTTTGGAATTATCGCGCTCGTGGTTTTTTTCTGGATGGCCTCGAAGGGGCAGTGATTTCGCATGCGCCGCCGAACGCCTAAGGCCGGGACGCCGCTCAACCAGAAACAGGAAGAACTCGCCCAGCGCGAGTCGCAGGTGCGCGGTGAAATGGAAAAGCTCGAGCGCATGATCGCGGAAGCGCCGCGCGTGGCCGAGGAAACGACGCGACGGCAACGAGAAGAATTGCTCACGCGCGCCAGCGAAGGCCGGAGCCGGCTCGATGTGTCGGTCGCACTGCAGGACAAGCGCTGGGCCGACGATAGCCGCGTCACCGGTCGCCGCGTCTCGTTGCGAAAAGAACGGCGCGAAGGGCGGATCGTTTTTCTCGTCCTGGTGATCGCGCTTTGCGTCGCCGTGATCTGGCTGGTGAGCCATTTTCGTTTTTAGCCCCACCTCCCGATGTCTGAGACTGCCGAACTCGACGTGGCGCACGTCGCGAAGCTGGCGCGACTCAACCTCACCGACGAGGAGACGAAACTTTTTCAGGCCCAGCTTGGGCGGCTGCTCGAGTACGCCGAGAAATTGCGAGAGCCGGATACCGCGGGCGTGGAAGCCGCCGCACACGCGATCCCGGTTTTCAACGTATTCCGCGAGGATGAGCCGCGCGATTGGTTGACCGCGGAAGAGGCTTTAAGCAATGCGCCGCGGCAGGCCGATGGCCTCTTCATCGTCACGAAAGTGGTGGAATGAATGCGTCCGATTTGCCGGCGCTGAGCATCGCTGACCTTCAGGTTCTCCTTCGTCGCCGCGAAGTTTCCCCGCGCGAAGTAGTGAAGGCGCTCCAGGCGCGGATCGCGGAAGTGGAGCCCCAGATCGACGCGTACCTGTCGCTCGACTCGGACGACGCTCTCAAAGAAGCAGAATGCGCGGATGTGAATTTGCCGCTCGGCGGTGTGCCGATCGCGATCAAGGACATCATCAGCGTGGCGGGCCAGCCGTGCACGTGCGCATCCAAAATCCTGAAAAATTACCGAGCGCCTTATGACGCCACTGTCATCCGCAAACTCAGGGCAGCCGGCGCGATTCCATTTGGAAGAACAAACATGGACGAGTTTGCCATGGGCGCCTCCACGGAAAATTCCAGCGTAAAATTGACCCGAAATCCGTGGGACCTCTCGCGCGTTCCGGGTGGTTCCAGCGGTGGCTCAGCCGCGGCGGTGGCGGCAGACATGGCGTTCGGCGCGCTCGGAACCGATACCGGCGGATCGATCCGCCAGCCGGCCGCGCTTTCCGGCGTGGTGGGAGTGAAGCCAAGTTATGGCCGCGTCTCACGTTTTGGCCTGGTGGCGTTTGCATCGTCGCTCGACCAAGCCGGACCGTTAACCAAGACGGTGCGCGACGCAGCGTTGGTGCTGAACGCGATCGCCGGCCCGGATGCGCAAGACTCGACCTGCCTGAATGAAGCCGTGCCAGATTACACGGCTCAGCTTGGGCGCGACTTGCGCGGAATTCGACTGGCTTTGCCCAGGGAATATCTGATCGACGGGATCGATCCGCAGGTGAGAGCGGCGATCGATCGGGCGGTCGCGCATTTCGATTCGTTAGGCGCAGAGATCGTCGACGTTTCATTGCCGCACACGGAATACGCCATCGCCTCGTATTATATGATCGCGAGCGCGGAAGCCTCGGCCAACCTCGCGCGCTTCGACGGCGTGCGATACGGGCACCGCGCGGAAAGTGCGCGGAACTTATTCGACCATTATGGCCGCACGCGGGAAGAGGGGTTCGGCCCGGAGGTGAAGCGGCGAATTATTCTCGGCACCTACGTTCTCAGCTCAGGCTATTACGAGGCCTACTACGCGCGCGCCCAAAAAGTGAGGACGCTCATCCGCCGCGATTTTGCCGAGGCTTTTGAAAAAGTCGACGCCCTCATCTCGCCGACGTCGCCGGTGCCGGCCTTTCCCCTGGGCGAAAGAAGTTCCGATCCGTTACAGATGTATCTGGCCGATGTTTTCACGAACGCCGCGAATCTGGCGGGCATTTGTGGAATCAGTCTGCCGTGCGGTTTTGCGCGAGTGCCGAATGGGTTGCAACTGCCGATTGGGTTGCAGCTGCTGGGAAAGGCGCTCGACGAGGGAAGGCTGCTGCAAATCGCGCACGCCTACGAGCAAAGTACGGAGTGGCATAAACAGCGGCCGCCGCTTGTCGAGGGAAACGTCTTATCAACGTCCAACGTCCAACTTTGAACTCAGAGAGAGGACCAGCGAGTCCGACGGGGAATTGGATGGATCGGCCGGCGTCTTTTCAAGGGCTGGTTTGGATTTTCGCAGTGGTCTTGTTCATCTTCGCGCTGGTGCCGGTGCTGCACTGTCTGCGCGGACACAGCATCAAGGACTACATCGTGTGGTACGAGACCGGGCAGGCGGTGCTCCGGGGTGGCGAGGTTTACCCGGACCAATGGCACAAGTTTCCGTTCATGTATCCGCCGCCCTGCGCGTTGTTCCTCGCTCCCATTAGCGCGCTCGGAAAAACGGGGCTGGTCGCGGCGCTGGTGTTGATCAACGCGGCCGCATGGATCTGCAGCATCATCTTTTCGGTTCGGCTCGCGACCGGGAAGCAGCGCCGCGCACATCTTCTTCTTTATCTGATCCCTAGTTTGGTGGTGGGCGTGTACGTCTGGGGAAATTTTCTGCTGGGGCAACCGAGCCTGGTTCTCCTCACGCTGATGTTGGGCGCATTCATCGCCCTTCAAAAAAAATTCCAGGTCATCGCCGGAGTTTTGATGGCGCTCGCCGCCGCGATCAAGGCCTTCCCTGTTCTTGCCATTATTTACCTTGTTTACCGCCGCTATTGGGTCGCCGCTGGAATGTTGATTCTCACCCTCGCCTTCCTGTTGATCGCCGCGCCGATCCCCTTTCGCGGTTATGCGCAGGCCAAAGAGGATTTGCAGAGGTGGTCAAGCGGCATGCTTTTCAAATACGACGAGAGAGGCGTCGGCCAGCGCGAGGGGCGCAGCAACTCGTGGAGGAACCAATCGATTTGGGGCGTTTCGAACCGCCTGCTCCGGCACGTGGAATGCGACCACAGCTACACGCCGCACACGCCTGTTTATGCAAACTTCGCCGATCTGAAATTCCAGACGGTGAATGCGATTGTCCT
>JBEEHO010000180.1:0-5602 GCA_041167425.1 Verrucomicrobiota bacterium
GTTTCATATAAGGCGCGCGGGGTTTACGGAGCAAAAAAGATTTTTTGCCACGGAAACGGCGTTTTCCCGAATTGATTGGTATGAAGAACATACTCAACCGGGGGTTCTCCCAGCTCGTCGTCGGTACGCTCGTCACCAAGGTGACGTTCATCATCGCGCAGCTGACCACGAACCCGAACTTCCCCACCACCGACCCGACGCTCGCCGAAGTGCAGGCGGCGCTCGATGCAGTAACGCAGGCGCTGACCATCGCCAACCCGACCGCACAGGAGCAGGCGCTGATCGCCGCTCGCGCGAACCTCGAGAAGATGCTCGACGATCTGGCCGATAACCTTGAAAAAACCGCGAACGACGATCCGGTAAAACTCGGGACCACGGGATACGACCTGCGGAAAGTGACCGCGCTGACATCCGATCCGCCGACGGTGCCGCAAAATGTGCGGCTCAAACTGACCGGCGTGAGCGGCCAGTTCCAAGTGCTCTTCGGGCCTTCGGATCGGGCGAAGGGTTATCACGTGCAGACATCCACGGACCCGAACAGCGGGACCTGGACGGATTTCGATACGTTCAGCTCATCGCGCGGGATCGTGCTGAGCGGGTTCCCGCGCGCGAAGGATATCTGGGTGCGGGTGCGCGCGATCGGACCGAACAATACCAAGAGTGGCTGGAGCGATCCGGCGACGATTTTGGTGAACTGAGGCGGGAAGTCAGAAGTCGGACCTGTCGCGGCGGCCTCCGGCCGTCGAAGACCGGAACGAAGCGAACATTGAAGAAACGTCGACTGCCGGAGGCCGCTGCGACAAACCGGAAAAACGTTGTGTCCTTCGTGCCCTTTGTGTGAGCGCCTTCGACGGCCGGAGGCCGCCGCTACAGAAGAGAAGAAGAACTAGCGTTTTCCGCGCAGGATTTCGCGCAAGGTTTCCCATTCCTCTTCGAGGCGGTCGGGGCCGACTCTGCGCAGCAATTCGGCGCGCAGATTTTCGCGGAACTTTTTGCGAAGCCGTTTCATATCGCTGCGCACGGTTGCGGGCGAACGGCGCAGCCGCCGCGCCAGTTTCTCGTAGGGCGAGGCTTCGTCGCCGGTCAAGTAGGATTTGAGGTGGCGGAAGATTCCTCGGCGCTTTTCGTGCGCGCATTGCGTTTCCGAAGCGTCGAGCGCGCATTCCAGCAACGATTCGAGCCAGACCCGATCGCCCTCCGGACAGGCCGCTTCGGTCTGGTGCGCGGCATTCACCGTTTCGGCCACGCCGGGCTGATCGAAGCTGAGTGAAATCGTGGCGCCGCCGCGCTTAAGGGTGTGGGAGCGCGCGCGAAGATCGATCAGATAATGATTGAGCGCGCCGGCGAGAAAATCACGGAACCGGCCTTTCGCGCGGTCCACGCGGGCGATGGCATCGCTTTCGATGAGATGAAGAAAAAATCCCTGGATGAGATCTTCGGCTTCGTTCGGCTCGATGTTTCGGGAAAGAAGAAGGCCGAAGAGCGGCTGCCGGTAGAGCCGGCAGAATTCGCCGATGGCATATTCGCGCTGGCGACGCCGGGCGCGCTCACGTCGCCTGCCAAAAATTTTCCACGGCGTGTCAGGAAAGCGCGCGCGCGCCGGCCGGCTCACGTCCGCATGGAGTTGCGGTCCGGCGCGTGTTGCCGCGCGGCTTCCGCCGCGAGGAAATATTTTAGCCGCTCATAAATATAGGGACGCAAATGCAGCCGGACCCCGGGGCTGTTGGCGCGCCGGTGATCGATGAGGTAACCGAGAAAGCGCAGCATGATGTCCTGCGCATCAGCGGCGCCGTAACCTTGCGCGGCGATGAAACGGTAAATAGGGCGCCAGTAGATTTCGCACAGGCCCGCGAATTCTTCGTCGGCTTTGGAAAGGCGGGCCCCTCGTGTCGTGGCGAAGAGCAGCGACCACGAAGTGGTGGCGAAGGAATCGGTGGGAGAACGTTCCTGGGGAAGGAACATGCATACTGATCACTCAAACCGGGCGATGGAGCAACCGATTTTCCGCTGCGCGAGTTGGGCGACGGTCTCAGTCAACTAACACTGGCATGCATCCAGCTAATTGATGAGATGCGATTTGTAATTGTTCTGGGGGGAACAAGTCCCGGCGGTGCCTAGTGTGCCGCCGGGATCATTTTTTTAACGCTGGGAGACGGCGCCCATGAGCCGCTCCCACTCAGCGAGACTGCCTCGGAAACCAAGCTCGCATGCCGCCTGCCAGCTCAGACGGGCGGCGACATCCCGCCGGCTGCCGCTCCTGGTGTCCGACACATTGCGATACTGGCGCCGCGAAATAAATATGTGGACGGCCAGCGGGTCGTGCTCAGCGCGCATGGTATCCACCACTGCTTCCGTCTCGCGAATCGCGTCGCTGAGGTTTTTCAAGACGCTTTGAAGCCGATTTGCCTGCACAGTGTTCAACCGAACATATGCGCGCGAAGAGGTCAATTCGGCGGTTCGACGCGGCGGATCGTATGTGCTACTCATTCATCGGTGCGCAAGACAGCTGCAATCCTTGTTCCGCTCGTGCTGGCGATGTTTATCTCGCCACTGCGGTTACCGGCGGCATCGTGCATCCTTTCGAACGCGCCGAGCCAGGAGGCTTGCCGGAGTAATTGTTGCGCAAACCTGACCTGTTGCGCGGTCTCCCACAGAAACAAGGGACCGGCGTCTCAGCCCCTCGCCCAAAGTGGCGCGGCTAAACAGCAAGTGTTTGGCCTCGTCGCAACCGCACCAATCTCCGTTCGGCTTCAGCAATCTGCCGCGGAGCCGATGGTTCGCGGGCGCGCGACCGTCCGTGCTTTTTCGCCGCCTCCTCTCGCGGCGACCTGTATTCGCCTCATCTGATCCAAAGAGCCTGAGGCCGGAGGTGTGCCCATTTCCGGGCGTGCCTGCACTTCAAAGCAGCTCTTGGATCTATGAAAACTTCTTATCGATTACCTCGCTATTTAATTCTGACTTCACTCGTTAGGCGCCGACCCGGCAGAGCCGTGAGTTTGCTTTTGGCGGGCCTTTTATTTGGCGCCGGCCTGCCGGCCGAGGCAAAACCCATTTCGTACCTGGGCGGAACCATGGTGATGCAGGAAAACGATGAGACCGGCTCCACCCTCTCGATCGACTACACCTTCGATCCGCACTTCGCCGCGGGGGTGTATTCGAAATACGAAATCGGCAGCAACGAATTTTACATGGTCGGGCCGCAGCTTAACACCCTGCTGAAGCGGTGGAACCTCCCGGACGGTCAGGGAAACATTTTCAGCATGACCGGCGCCGGAATAGCGCGGCAAGGCAGCAACACCCAGGGGGCCGCATGGGCGGCGCTGCTGGCGGACTACGAAACGCGGCGCGTGTTTTTCTCTTACGAGCCGCGTTTGCTGTATGCGGGGAACATCGAGAAATCGTTCTGGCAACGGGCCTACGCGGGCTTTGCGCCTTACCTCGCAAATTACGATGAGCTAAACACCTGGCTGCTCATCCGCGTGGATCATCACCCGGCAAAAAACGACCACTTCGTGGTCACCCCCGTTATTCGATTTTTTTATAAGACCATCTGGCTCGAAGCCGGATACAGCAGCAACAACCACGTCATGGTCAACTGGACCGTGCAGTTCTAAAGGAGAAGAAAATTATGCGTCAGATTCTGTTTACACTTGCCATTCTGGCCAGCCTTTCGGGCTCGGCTTTGGGCGAAACAATCACAACCACGGTCAACGGCATGGTCTGCGCTTTTTGCGCGACGGGAATCGAAAAGACCTTTCGGAAACAACCTGAAGTGGCCGGGGTTAAAGTCGATCTGCCCAGGAAACGCGTTGTGATCACAACGAAGCCCGGCCAGACGCTGAGCGACGCGAAGATCAAAGAGGTGGTTACGTATTCTGGCTATACGATGGGAAATATCGTCCGGCAGAAGTGAGCTTCGCTTGTCCGAAAGACGAAAGCGAAGGAAGACGCAGGGTAACTAACCGCGCTAGAGATTCGCGAAGCGGACATCGCCGTTCGGAAAAAAGGAGAAACTCCAGTGTTCGGCGATGGCAATCTTGGCGATTTCGCCCCATTGACCGCTGATCGAAACCTCCGGGCAGAGAACAAGCAACTTCGCACAGTTAGCGACGCTCTCGCCGTTAGAGAGAATCTCGTCTCGGATCGTTGCGACTTGAGTATTCACCTTCAACTGTTGGGACGGGGAAAAAGTTTCCAGGAGGCACTGTAGTCTGTCCTGGCGAGAATGCGATCAGTTCATGAGCGCGCCTTTTGCGTACTTCTCCAGAGCGTTGCGAAACTGCGTCATGTTCAGGGCGGCGCGGCAATGTGGACAATGGCACGGGTCAACGAGGAAATACCAGAGGGGCTTTTCGAAAGATTGTCCGCAATGCGGACAGAACCAATCAATTATTTGCCCGGGCTCAAACACGCCAGCACAAGCGCAGGTTTAACTCACTAAGCAAACGCTGGCAGAGCGCGAAACGAAAATCACGGAGGGGAGGTAATAAAGGCTTTTGTAGATTTAAGCGCTCTGTTATTCAGGAGTGGTCTTGATCGGCTGCCATGGTAATCGAATCGACCGCGAATGAGCTGAGGAAAACGGGTATCAGCGTTATCGGTGACGTACCGTGGGGGACGCATTTCTGTTACTTCTACGAGACGAAGCAGGACCTGCTCGATACGCTGGTGCAGTATTTCAAAGCGGGCCTCGAGACCAATGAGTTTTGCCTCTGGGTGGTTTCGCCGGCTCTGAGCGTGGAAGAAGCCAGGCGTGCCTTGGGAAAGGCGGTGCCCGATCTCGAGAGCCATCTGGCCAGTGGAGCGCTCGAAATCCAGAGCAAAGATGAATGGTATCTCCGCAGCGGACGCTGGGATTCTCACCGGGTCCTTCAATCCTGGCGGGACAAACTTAACCAGACTTCGGCGAAGGACAGTAGGGGCCTAAGGGCGGCTGGGGACGGGGGCTGGATTCCAAACGATGACTGGATGGATTTTCGGGAATATGAAAAACGGGTCAGTGCGCTAATCGCGGATCAACGCAGCATTATCCTGTGCACCTACCCGCTGAGCACGAGTCCCGGCGATCAGATTTTCGATGTGGCGCACATCCACCAGATGGCCGTAGCGAGGCGGCACGGAATCTGGGACGTGATCGAGACTCCGGACCTGAAGGAGGCCAAGGCGCAAATAAAAAGACTTAACGAAGGGCTCGAGGAAAAAGTCGAGGAACGAACCAGAGAGCTGGCCACGACCAATGAAAGGCTCAGAACTGAAATCACCGAGCGCAAGCTGGCAAGCGAAGCGGTAGAACGGGCCGAAGACCGCCTTCGGCTCGTCATCGATAAGATTCCCACGATGGTTTGGAGTCTTACGCCTGATGGCGCCGTCGATTTCGTCAATCAGCGTTGGCTGGACTACACGGGGATTTCTTTCGAGGACGCAATTCAAGAACCGAACGTCATCGTGCATCCCGAAGATCTTCCACGGGTGTCGGAAAACTGGCTTAAGGACATGGCCGCGGGGCAAGCTTCCGAGGATGAAATGCGTTTGCGCCGGGCTAACGGGGAATACAGATGGTTCCTGGTCCGGACGGTGCCGCTGTCGGACGAGCAGGGGCAGA
>JBEEHO010000181.1:0-7216 GCA_041167425.1 Verrucomicrobiota bacterium
CGATCGAGTTCGCGTTCGTAAACATCGGCGATGGTTTGCATCGTCTGCGCGAAGTGTCCGGTTTGTTCGCCCACCGCCATCATATCGGTGAACAAATCCGGAAACAAATGTTGCGCGCTCAGCGCGGTGGATAGGGTTGCGCCGTCGATGACGGCGCGCCGCACTTCGGTCAGCTTCGCCTCGAGATATTTGTTGCCGGCGATTTCCGTCACGAGATCGAGCGCCTTCAAAAGCGGAATTCCATTCTCCATCAGCGTGCCCAGCGTGCGCGAAAACTGCGCGTAATAACGGTGCCGAACAATCCGGCCGTATCCGGGAATCACGATCCGAAAGCGGTCCCAGGCGATTCTTCCTTCGTCCGTCCGAACAAATGCGCGGAACCCGACCATCCCGCCGATAACGAGCAGAATGGCGACCCACCAATAGCCGGTGATGACATGGTGGGCCAGGAGCAGAATCCTCGTCGGCAACGGAAGCGTCCCGCCGTTCTGCGTCATGAAGCCGGTGAGCTGCGGCACCATGAAGGTAATGAAAATCGTGATCAGGCCGATGCCGGCGACGACGAGGAAGGCCGGATAAATCAGCGCTTGTTGCACGCGATCGCGCAAATCCTTTGCCTGCATCAGGTGATCGACCAAACGCGCGAGGATATCGGGAAGGGCGCCGCTCGCCTCACCGGCGGCGACGAGGTTCACATAAATCGCGGGGAAGATCCGCGGAAAATCGCGAAGAGCCTGCGAGAAGCTGCGCCCATCCACGAGCGCCTGATGGAGCGCGTGGGTCATCTGTTGCATGCGCGGTTGTTTCAGGCGCTTCTGGAGGACCGACAAACCCTCGTCGAGCGTCATGCCGGCTTTGAGCAAGTGTCCGAGTTGCTCGGTAAAAATGAGCAGCTGGCCATGAGGGATTTTTAGTTTTTGGGTTGCGGGTGGAAGCGCGGGCGCTGTGGCTGCCGCAGCCGCGCCGTTCTTTCCGCTCTTGACGACCTGCGGCTCGCTCCCGACCGCTTCGATCCGGACGGGAATGTAATGGAGTTGCTCGATCTGCCTGATGGCCACCGCGCGATCCGGGCAATCGAGAACCCCTTCCACCAAGCCGCCCTGCGCATTGCGGGCGCGATAGGAAAATTGTGGCATACGAAGTTTCTGCTGCCAGCGAACGTATGCTCGACTCCTTTGGTCGTCTAGCAAACCGCCCCGTTAATTCTCTCCATTGAGGTGGGCGCCTGTTCAAGAAATCGCAAGGCTGCAATGGCGTGGTGGGACTTTTTCCTGTCAAAACGGTCGAGGCTGGAGTAGAGTCCCATCTCGTTGATCCGCCGATCCGCTCGGCCCGCACGTTATGAAGCGTCCCCGTTTCCGACAGAATGTTCTTGCTTTCATCGCCTTGATTGCGCTCGTGGCGCCGGTTGACCTTGTGCTTTCTCAACCTCCGCCTGTCCCGGCGGAAGGCCCGGTCGATTCAAAAAAAACGCCCCCGGCGCCGCGGGTAAAACCGCAGGTTATTTACCACCTGCCGAATACCTCGAACGATGCGGCAGCCCTGCACTCTCAGGCTAAAGCCGAGAGCCATGCCCTGCCCGTCGAGAGCGACGCTCCGACTTCGCTCCAGTTGGCCCACTCCAACGCAAATGCTGCCGCTGCGCAGACGACATCGCCGGAGCCGAATGCTCAAGACCACGTCGCGGACGATCGGACGCAACGTCGCAAAAAAAGTGTGACGCGGACTCCAAGGGTCCGCTCTCCGGGAGGTTCGCACTCAGCAAAAACTGCCGCGGCGAAAGCGCCTGGAGCCAAAAACGGAAAGAAGCATTAAGCTTTCGGCTTGTTGGCTTGCTCGCATCGGCGTCTCTTTCGGCGCGACGGAACGAATGAGAGGCGGGGGCGGGAATCGAACCCGCGAATAGAGGTTTTGCAGACCCCGACCTTACCACTTGGCTACCCCGCCGTAATGCGAACGGAGAGTAGGAGCGGCGAATGATGCTGTCAACGCGGTGAGGCATCGCGCAAGAGAAATGCCCGCCGGCGCGACGACGTGACAGCTTCATTTTGAAGACGCGTCTTAAGCAGATTTCAGACGCCTTTCAAAGATGACCTCCCCTCAGGCCGTGACATTTTTTTTGAGCGTTGGACGTTGCCCGTTGCACATCGGACGTTTCCCCGATCTCGCTCACATGACTTCTCTTTCGTCCCAGCTCTTCGCGCGTGCGCTCAATAGCATTCCCGGTGGAGTGAACTCACCCGTGCGCGCCTTTCGCGGTCTGGGCCGCGAACCATTTTTCATCGATCGCGCCGAAGGCGCCAGAATCTGGGACGTCGACGGCCACGAATACATCGATTACGTCGGCTCGTGGGGCCCGGCGATTCTCGGACACGCGCCCCCAGTGGTGATCGATGCGATCCGCGAGAATGCTGCGCGTGGCGTGAGCTTCGGAATTCCCAATCCGCTCGAAGTGGAAATGGCGGAACTCATCTGCCGCTGGGTTCCTTCGATCGAAAAAGTGCGAATGGTAAACAGCGGCACGGAAGCGACGATGTCCTGCGTGCGCCTCGCGCGGGGATTTACCGGCCGCGATAAGATCATCAAGTTTGACGGCTGTTATCATGGTCATGTCGACGCGCTGCTCGTGCAGGCCGGCAGTGGCGCGCTCACGCATGGGCGACCCGACAGCGCGGGAGTCCCGGCGGATTTTGCCGCGCTCACGATTTCGCTGCCGTTCAACAATATCGAAGCAGTACGCGCCGCTTTCCGCGAAAACCCGAAGACAATTGCCGCCGTCATCTTAGAACCGATCCCGGCCAACGCTGGTTTGTATTTTCCCGATGAGAATTTTCTGGGACAACTCCGCGAAGAGTGCACCAGGAATAGTGCGCTCCTGATCTTCGACGAAGTGATGACGGGTTTTCGCGTAGCGCGCGGCGGCGCGCAGGAATTGTATGGCGTGCGGCCCGATCTCACCGCGCTCGGCAAAGTGATCGGCGGCGGGCTGCCGGTCGGCGCTTTCGGTGGACGCGCGGACATCATGCAGCAGTTGTCGCCCGAGGGCCCGGTCTATCAGGCTGGGACTCTTTCCGGGAATCCGCTGGCGATGGCTGCGGGCCTCGCGCAGCTCCGCGAGCTCGAGAGAATCGATGGATGGAAAACGCTGGACGCGGCGGGCGCGCGTCTGGAGGAAGGCGTACGCGCGACGCTGCAGGACCTGAAACTCTCGTGCACCTTTCACAGGGTGGGTTCAATGTTTTGCCTCTTCTTCACGCGCGGCCCGGTGATCGATCTCGCCAGCGCCAAACAAAGTGACATGAAAAAATTCGCGACCTTCTTCCGGGGCTGCCTCGATCGCGGCGTTTACTTTGCCCCTTCTCAATTCGAGACCGGTTTCCTTTCCCTGGCTCACCAGGATTCCGATCTGGAATTCACCGCGCGCGTCATGCGCGAAAGTTTGACAGCATTGTAGCCACGGCCCTCTCTTTCCGGTTTCCGAAATTCGGTATCCGAAATTCTTCGTCTTTGCGTCGCCGCGCTGCTTGGACTATCACAACTCCGCTGTGAGTTCCGCTTCCTCGGGCCCCATTCGCGCGGTCGCGAAATTTTTCTTTGAAGGCGATCGAAAATTTTTCGTCAAGGGCGTGACCTACGGACCGTTCGCCCCCGATGCGGAAGGCCATTATCTCGGGCCGCGCGCACAGGCGGAGCGCGATCTGGCGCAGATGCGCGAGGCCGGCCTCAACGTAGTCCGGATTTATCACGTCCCGCCTCTTTGGTTTCTGGACTGCTGCGCCGCCGCTGGGATCCGTGTGCTCATTACCCTGCCCTGGGCGAAACATGTCGAGTTTCTGGGGAAAAAGGCATCGCGTCGCGAGATCGTGGCCATGGTTCGGACGGCGGTAGCGGCGAATCGCGGCCATCCGGCGATCTTCGGCTATCTGGTCGGCAACGAGATTTCCAGCACGATGGTGCGCTGGCTCGGCGTGCGACGCGTCACTGAATTTGTCGAGCATCTGATTCGGGTTGGGCGCGAGACGGATCCGAACGTTCTTTTTTCCTACGCCAGTTATCCGCCGACGGAATTCCTGCTCCCGCAAAACAGCGATTTCTCCTGCTTCAATGTTTACCTGCACGATCAGGGCGATTTCGAGCGCTACCTCCTTCGGCTGCAAAATCTTTCCGAAGATCGTCCCCTCATTCTGGGCGAATTCGGCATGGACACGATTCGCCACACCGAACAGGAGCAGGCGGAAATGCTCGGCTGGCATGTCGAGAGCGTGGTCAAGTGCGGGCTCGCCGGGACGATCTTCTTCACCTGGACGGACGAATGGTTTACCGGCGGCCAGGAGATCACCGATTGGGCTTTTGGCCTGGTCACACGAACGCGGGAGCCGAAGAAATCTTTCTTCACGTTGCGCGATAAGCTCGGGCAGGACAACGCGGCCCTGCCGCATCGCCCGTTGCCGAGCTCGCCCTTCGTCTCCGTGATTGTTTGTTCCTACAATGGAGGAAAGACGCTGGCCGAATGTTTGGAGTCGTTAGGCAAGCTCGATTATCCGCACTACGAAGTGATCCTGGTGGACGATGGCTCGACCGATGATACGCGTGAGATCGCCGCGCGTTTCCCGAACGTCCGCTATTTTCATCAGACCAATCACGGCTTGAGTCACGCCCGGAATCACGGCGCCGCCGTCGCCCAGGGAGAAATTTTCGCCTACACGGACTCTGATTGCATGGCCGACGCGGACTGGCTCTACTATCTTTTGAGCACGCTGTTGAGCGGCGATTACGCGGGCGTGGGTGGGCCGAACGTTTCTCCGCCGGCGCAAAATTGGGTGCAGGCGTGTGTTGCCGCCGCGCCGGGTGGACCGAGTCACGTCCTGCTGACGGATACGGTCGCGGAACACATCCCCGGTTGTAACATGGCGTGGTATCGGTGGGCGTTTGAGAGCGTCGGCGGATTTGATCCTGAATATCATAAGGCCGGAGACGACGTCGATTTCTGCTGGCGCGTTCAACAAGCCGGGCACGAGATTGCCTTCAGCCCCACCGCGGTCGTATGGCATCATCGCCGGTTTACCTTGCGCGCCTTTCGCAAGCAGCAGGAAGGTTATGGCGAAGCGGAATCGATGCTGCGGTTCAAGCACCTGATTTTTTTCGGACCGACCGGCACCGCGAAATGGCGGGGACAAATTTATGGGACGCCGCGTTTCAGTTGGTTCATCAACCGGCCGATCATTTATCACGGAGTTTTCGGCGAAGGCTTTTTCCAGTCGATTTATCCCACGCCGCAATCGGAAGTGGCGGGCTATCTCGGCAGCATCGAATGGTTCGCGCTCACGGTCTTTTTGTTCGGGCTCGGAATTTTTTTGCCGGACTTGCGGATCGTTCCCTACCTCATGTTCGGAGGCACGTGGGCCGTCGCCATCTCCTACATGCTGCGCGCTCGCATCGAACCGAAATTCGACACCATCCCGGCTCGCTTCCTGGTGATGTTCCTCGCCTTTGCTCAGCCGCTCGTTCGGGGATGGTCGCGTTATTTTACCTGGCTCCATTTCAAGCGCACGCCGCGCGCTGTCATCACCACGCACGAGCATTTGCCGGCCGGCGAGGAATTTCTCGGGAGCCTGCGGCGTCGCAGTTACTGGAGTGAGGAAGGGAAAGACCGGCATCACCTCCTGAAGGGAATCTTCGCGCTGCTCGAGGAGGAAGGCTGGCGCTATTCCACCGATACCGGCTGGAATGAATGGGACATCCAGATCTACGGAAATTTCTGGTGGAGCATCACGCTCCAGACTGTGACCGAATATCACGGCGGGCCAAAATGCCTGACCCGCGCGGGACTCAGTTACCGGTTCGTGACCACCACCGTGATCATCAACCTCGTGGTAGTCACGCTGCTCGTTTATCACCAGCTCAATGCGGGTCACATCGATCTCTGGCTCCTCCTGCTCTATTTCTTGTTCGTCGGCTTCCTGGGGATCCGTGCGCGCGCTTTGAAATCCCGCGTGGCTGAACTCGTCGATCTCGCCGGATTTCGCGCAGGTCTGCGGCGAATGTTCCGGCGAACGGCGGCGCCGGAAACGCCGCCTCCTCCCAAGACTCCTTCCGCGGTCGACTTGGAATAGCCGAGACGCAAATGCGCCGCCAACAGGTCGTCCGTTTTGCGATCGCGCTCACGGCGGAATTTCTTTGCTGCGCTTCGCTTAATTTCTTCGACGACTGGTCGCTCGAGGAAATGCCGGTAAAATTCGTTGCCGCCGCCATGCTCTGCGGCATCGCCTACTTTGTCGCGGTCAGGGAATTTCCCCTCGGTGGAAGTGCTCGATTCCAGGCGCTTATTTTTTGGTCGGTCGTGATCGCCTTGCGCTTGATCGCATTGCCGCTCGCGCCGGGCGACGACTTCTGGCGTTACCAGTGGGAAGGAAAAATTCAGCGGGCCGGTTTTAATCCATACGTCAACGCGCCGGACGATCCGGAGCTGGAGCGAGTCCGAGAAAAGTTTCCGGATTGGCAAAAGATCAATCACCGCGAATTCCGCGCGATTTATCCGCCGGGCGCGGAGCTGATCTTTCGAGAGTTGAGCGGAATTTCCGATCGCCCGCTCTTCTACAAACTTTTCTTCACCGCCGCCGATCTGGCCACGATCGCAGTGCTGCTGCGTTTGTTAGCCGGACCAGCGCGTTACGCAAATGCAGCGTGGTACGCATGGAATCCGCTGGTCGTCTACTGCTTCGCCGGCAGCGCTCATTTCGACAGCCTGATGATTCTGCCGATGACGGCCGGAATTCTGTTCCTGACCCGATTCGAGAACGAAACGGAAGCGCGCAGGAAATGGTGGCTGGCTCTGGCGGCTTCGGCGCCCTTCGGCATCGCCATCTCGATCAAGCTCGTTCCCGTCCTTTTGCTCCTGCCATGTGTCTTCGCGCTTCGATTCCGCGCGATCGCCCTCATCGTGAGCGCGGGAATTCCCGGGCTGCTCAGTTTCGCTTACGGCTATCCGGAAATTCCGATTTGGGAATCGTTACGCCGCTTCGCCCATGTGACCAGATTGAACGATCTTTTCTGGTGGCTGATTGAAGGAACGTATTGGCCAAACCCGGACCAGAAAAATTACCACTACAATGTGACCCTGGTAATCTGCGTGGTGCTGGTGTCACTTTTGTTTTGGCGAAACTGGAAGCGGGGAATGATTTGGGCGCTCGGCGTTGCGCTGATCCTGAGCCCGGTG
>JBEEHO010000182.1:0-2649 GCA_041167425.1 Verrucomicrobiota bacterium
CCCCTGAATATGAAACATGGTGACCACAGCTCTGTGTTCTTCAGACAATTTCATCATAGCCTCGTTCAATCTTCGTTGCAGCTCGGACAGGTCCGCTTCCCGCACCGGACTGCTCGTGGCGGTGAGCTCGAGAAACTCCTTGTCGTTCTGCACGCTCGCATCCATGTCGTCGAGGCTGAGATGAAAGCGGCGGCCGCGTTTCTTGAGGAAATTCAGGGTCATATTGACCGCGATCGAATGGATCCAGGTATAAAAAGAAGATTTGCCCCGAAACCCGCCGATTGATTTGTAGGCCTTCGAGAAGACGTCCTGGAGCAGATCGTTCGTGTCCTCGTGGTTCGAGGTCATGTTATAAACGAGGCCGTACAGGCGCGGGGTGTATTTCACCACCAGCTGATCGAAGGCGGCGGCCTCGCCGCTTTGCGTTCGCGCGACGAGCTGTTGGTCTTCATCCGATCTCGCCTGCTGTTCCATCGCGTCTCGCTTAGGCTTAACACGCGACCGCAACCCCGACGACAACAAATCGGAAAACCGGCGCGGAGACGGCAATGCGATGGTGGGATTCATCTTCTTCGCGGGCCCGGGACGCATCAGCGGCGATCGCGCACCGACATGAGCCAGAGCAGGTTGCCCAGGGTGGCGATGAACGCGGCCACATAAGTCAGCGCCGCTGCGTTGAGCACCTTGTTCACGCCGGTCACTTCATCTCCCGGCTGCACGATGCCCATTTGTTGCAGAATGATTTTCGCCCGGTGCGAAGCGTCAAATTCCACCGGCAGCGTGATCAACTGGAAGGCGAGCAGGATCATGTAGCAATAAATCCCGAGCGTGATCAACCCGGTCATGTGGAAAATGAATCCGCCGAAAATAATGAAGGGCAACATTTGCGAAGCGATCTGCGTCACCGGCACGATGGCCATGCGCGCCTTGAGCGGCGCATAGGCTTTCGCATGTTGGATGGCGTGGCCGGTCTCGTGCGCGGCGATGCCCAATGCAGCCACGGACGGCGTGTTGTAAACATTTGAGGAAAGGCAGAGGCGTTTGCTGGTCGGATCGTAATGGTCGCCGAGGTAATCATTGATCTCGACCACCTGCACGTCGCTGATTTGCGCTGCCTGCAAAATCTCGCGCGCCGCTTCGGCGCCGGTGATATTTGAGCTGGCCTGCACTGCGCCCCATTTCTTGAAGGCATGGCTCACGCGCCATTGGGCTACGAGGCCGATAATTAACGGGATGCCGACGAGCAAGAGCCAGTTACCCCCGAAGAACCCTCCGCCCCCGTAGTAGTGATAATATGAAAGCATTATGATGAAATTCTTAGCGTTCTCGTGACCCAAGTGCGACGAAGCGAAACGAAGTCGAAGATTCTCTGACGTTTCCTGGAGATTCTTCGACTTCGCTGCGCTTCGCTCAGCCTCACTGTCTGAAGGATTAGACGCCCGAGCAGGCAGTTCGTTCAGATTTCCAGCCGCTTCTCGAAACGGGACAGCATTCGCGTTCCTGTCTCGGTCACGACGACCACGTCCTCCAGGCGGACTCCGCCGATGCCCGGGTAATAAAGACCCGGCTCGACCGTCAGCACCTGGCCCGGTTTGAAGACGGTTTTCTGGAACCGCGGGAACTCGTGGATTTCAAGGCCGAGTCCATGCCCGGTGCCGTGGAAAAACCCAACCTGGCGGCCGCCCCGCACCTCCGTGGGGAAACCAGCCGCGGTGAAGAACCGCTTCACTTCATTGTGCAGCTCCAATCCATCAACCCCGGGTTTCATCTTCTTGAGCGCCAGGGCCTGACCTTCGCGCACAGTTTCCCAGAGCCGGCGCTGCTCCTCGCTGGCGCGGCCGCGAACAACGGTGCGGGTCAAATCCCCAAAGTATCCGCTCTTCGCATCGCGGGGAAAAATGTCCAGGATGATGAGCGAGTCGGCTTTGAGCGGACCAAAGCCGCGTTCATGCGGATCGCAGGCCTGATCGCCGCCGGCCACGATGGTGTTCGCGGGAAGCCCCCCCGCGCGCAATATCGCCGAATCGATCTCGGCTCGCAGTATTTCCGAGGTCAGGGTGCGTCCCGACCATGAAAGTTTTTTCCCCGGACCCAATTTCGACGCCGCGAGAACTTCCATGGCGCGCGCCAATCCTTTCTCGGTGATCGCCAGGGCGCGGCGCATGAGTTTCAGCTCATCGTCCGATTTGGCTTCGCGTTCCGGCCAGAAAAGTCCGTTGGTCGCGCGGACTCGAATTTTCCTGGCGGCTAATTCGTTCGCGTAGCCCAGCGGAAAATTTCCGGGAACAATCGCGGAACGCACGCCGCGCTTTTGCAAAAAATGCGACATGACCTTTTCAAATGGCGGCGCCTTTTTTTGTTTCCCCTGGACCTCGCGCTCAAATTCACTGTAGGAAACGATCTCGTCCGCCTGCGCCTGCTTCCGTCCGCGATCGACCTCAAGATCGCTCAGCACGATGGTGCGCCGGCCGTTTTGCTCCAGGAAAATAAACGGATCCGGCACGAAGAACTTTGTGGCGTAAAGCATGTCGGGATCGTGCTCACTCGCCGCCACGATGAGACGGGTTTCGTTTTTCTTGCGCTTGCTCATGCGCAATTTCTAAGCGCGAACCACCTGCTTGTCATCCCGAGCCGCGCAGACGGCGAGGG
>JBEEHO010000183.1:0-8407 GCA_041167425.1 Verrucomicrobiota bacterium
GAGGTCCCTCGCCGTCTAACGCGCCTCGGGATGACCCCGCGCTGCCGGATGACAACGCGGCTCCCCGCTGGTAAGATACGACTGTGAACGCCGCCGTCAGCCAGTCTCTCATCAATCTCCTTCTCGCCAGTGGCGTGCCCACGAAGGAGGAAGCGGCAGAGCTCGCCGCGAACTTGAACGGCGGGTCGTGGACAAACCAGGTGCTCGATTCCGGCAAGGTGGATGAACAAAAATTCCTGGAAGCGATCGGAAATTTTTTCCAGGTGCCGGTCATTTCGATCGACACCAAAAAGATCGAGCGCTCGACACTCGGATTGCTGCCGAGCCGGTTCGTTTTTCAACACCACATTCTGCCGATCGAGACGAAGGACAAAACGGTCGTGCTCGCGACTTACGATTTGTTCAACTCGGTCGGACGCCAGCTCGCGTCGCAACTGCTGAAAGGCCCGGCCGAATGGGTGCTGGTGCCGCGCGCGCAAATCCTGCGCGCGATGAAGACGGTCTACGGCGTGGGCGCGGAAACGTTCGATGAAATCCTGAAGTCGAATCGATCCTACGAAAGTTCGCAGGACGTCGAGCTGAGCACCGACTTGAACGCGGACGATCCGGAAGCGTCGGTGGTGAAATTCGTGAACCAGATCATTCGCGAAGCGATCCTGGAACGCGCGACGGACATTCACGTGGAGCCGCTCGAGAACGATCTGCGCATTCGTTACCGGATCGACGGGATCCTGCACGAAGTGGCGGTGCCGCCGCAATTGCGCCTGCTGCAATCGGCCATCATCTCGCGCCTGAAAGTGATGGCGCACATGGACATCGCCGAGCGGCGTCTGCCGCAGGATGGCCGGATCAATTTGCAGGCGCACGAACAGAACATCGACGTGCGCGTCTCGACCATCCCGACCGTGAACGGCGAATCGATCAGCTTGCGTTTGCTCAGCCGCACCGAACAGCATTTCGGTTTCGACCGGCTCGATTTGAGCGAAAAACAATCGAAGATCATTCGCCATCTGCTCGCGCAGCCGAACGGAATCATTTTGCTGACCGGTCCGACCGGCTGCGGCAAATCGACTTCGCTCTATTGTTTTCTCAGCAGCATCAATTCCGTCTCGCGCCGGATCATCACGATCGAGGAGCCGGTGGAATACCGGTTGCCGGGCGTGTCGCAGATCGATGTGAAACCGGAGATCGACCTCACTTTCGCCAAAGGTCTGCGCCATATTTTGCGGCAGGACCCGAACGTGGTGATGGTGGGTGAAATTCGCGACATCGAGACGGCCGATATTTCCATTCGCGCCGCGATGACCGGCCACCTTGTCTTCAGCACTCTGCACACGAACGACGCGGTCGGCGGCATCACGCGATTGCTCGACATGGACGTGGAGCCGTTCCTGCTCGCGTCGGTGGTGAAATCTTTTATCGCGCAACGGCTCGTGCGCACGATCTGCCCGCACTGCGCGAAGCCGGTGGAATATCCGCGAGAGTACCTGGCGGAGATCGGGATTCCGGTGGAACTCGGGACGCAGTTCCAGCGCGGCGCCGGTTGCGATCATTGCCGGCAAACCGGTTATCTTGGCCGGCTCGCGATTTACGAGATCTGTGTGGTGACGGAGCCGTTGAAGAAGTTGATCATGCAAAAACGCGATGGCGGCGAGTTGAAGCAATGCGCGATCGCGGAAGGGATGGAGACGCTGCGGCAGGACGGCTGGCGCCGCGTGGGGCAGGGGAAGACCACAATCGAAGAAGTAGTGCGCGTGACGCAGAACGACGAAGTGATGGCGGAGACCGAACTGCAAAGCGCTCCCGCGATGATGGGCTCAGCACCAGTGGTGCTGAGCTAGGGGCGCTGGCGCCGGTAGTTCTTGAGCGAAGCGCAATGCGTGTGTCATCCCGAGCCGCGCAGACGGCGAGGGACCTCGCAGTCGCAGTGAAGATTTTCAAGCGGCGTGAAACCGTTAATCGCGTTGACGACGTCTTACCACCTCCCCGCTATCCAGCCCGAACAGTTCCATTCCCAAATCTTTCCACTTCGGATTTAGCGTCCGCACCAGATCGTTCTTTTTTTCGCGGCGCCAGCCTTTGATTTGTTTTTCGCGAGCAATGGCATCGCGCGCTTCGTTGAACTGCTCGTAGTAAACGAGCCGGTCGACTTTGTAAGTCTTCGTAAAACTCCTGATCGCGTTGTTGCGATGAAACCAGATTCGGCTCTCCAGGTTGTTTGTCACGCCGGTGTACAAGACGACCCGGCTGCGATTGGTCATCATATAAACGTAGAAGGTCTTCACTGCGACTGGGAGGTCCCTCGCCGTCTGCGCGGCTCGGGATGACAGGCATTCTTTCGGGGGGATATGAAAGGCAATTGCGTCAATCGCCGCGTAGATCGCGAATCGCTTTCGCGTAATCTTCCGTGCGGAAAATGGAAGTGCCGGCGACCAGGATATTCGCGCCGCTCGCAATGGAGAGCTGCGCGGTCTCGGGCTTGATTCCGCCGTCGACTTCGATGTGCAACGGCGACTGGTGAGACTCGCGCCATTCCTGCGCGCGTTTTACTTTCTCCATCATCTCCGCTCGAAAGGCCTGGCCGCCGAAACCAGGATGCACCGTCATGACCAACAGGAGATCGATGTTCGCCAGATGCGGCTCGACCGCTGCGAACGGTGTGGCCGGGTTCAACGATAACCCGGCGCCGCAACCAGCCGCGCGAATCGCGCTCAAGGTTTTCGCCACGTCGTGCTTCGCTTCCGGTTCGATGTGGACGGTAATGGAATTCGCGCCGGCTTCGAGGAACCGCGGCAGATAATGATCGGGATGCTCGATCATGAGATGAACGTCGAGCGGAAGGTTCGTGTGTTTGCGCACGGTGGCGACGACGGCGGGACCGAACGAAATGTTATCGACGAAGTGGCCATCCATGATGTCGAGATGCAGCCAATCCGCGCCGGATTCTTCGGCGCGATGGATTTCCGCTTCGAGATGGGAGAAATCTGCGGCGAGAATGGAAGGAGCAACGAGAATTTTTTTGGAAGTCATGCGAAGCGAAGCTGGAGAAAGAAGAAGAGGAGAAACGTCCAACGTCCCACGTCCAACGTCCAACGTTCAATTGCAGAGGGGAAAGGCACGGCGTTTGGACTGATGATGGCGGGAAAAGGCGGCTCGTTTCATTTCTGCGACGCGTTTTAGAAAGTGCCCCTGTCGTTGGATGTTGAGCGTGGACGTTGCACGTGGGACGTTTCGGCCGAAGGCCGGCCCTCCAGCTTTCCCTTGACGCGGGGAGAGTCCGTTTCTAGATAGTCTCGGTTTCAGCCGGTCGTTATCGCGCTCGCACGCATGGTGCTGGAAGATCGAAGCAGGACGCGCTTCCGACAGACTGGATGGGGCGTTACAGCGACTAATCTCTAAAGGCTAAAATTTCATGTTCAACGGACTCTTCGGCTGGTTATCCAGCGACATCGGGATCGACCTCGGCACGGCGAACACGCTCGTGTATGTGAAAGACCAGGGCATCGTCCTGCGCGAACCATCGGTGGTCGCAGTGCAGGCGGGCACGAACAAAGTGCTCGCCGTCGGTGATGAAGCGAAACGGATGCTCGGCCGCACACCGTCGAACATCGTCGCGGTACGCCCATTGAAAGATGGCGTCATCGCGGACTTCGAAGTGACGGAAGCGATGCTGCGGCATTTCATCACGAAAGTGCACGGCCGCCGGGTGCGCGCCAGGCCGCGGGTGGTGATCGCGGTGCCGTCGGGAATTACCGAAGTGGAAAAACGCGCGGTGCGCGAATCAGCCACGCACGCGGGTGCGCGCGAAGTTTATTTAATCGAAGAACCGATGGCGGCGGCGATCGGCGTCGGCCTGCCGGTGCAGGATCCAGCGGGCAACATGATCATCGACATCGGCGGCGGCACGACGGAGGTGGCGCTGATTTCGCTTTCCGGAATTGTCTTCAGCCGGAGCGTGCGGGTGGCGGGCGACGAGCTCGACGAAGCGATCGTGCAATACATGAAGCGCGCTTACAATTTAATGATTGGCGAGCGGACCGCGGAAGAAATCAAAATAAAAATCGGCTCGGCATATCCGAGCGAGAAGGAGACGAGCGTCGAGGTGAAAGGCCGCGATCTCGTGGCCGGTTTGCCGAAGACCCTCATGATCACTTCGCAGGAAGTGCGGGAAGCTTTGCTCGAACCGATCTCGACAATTGTGGATTCGGTGCGGATCACGCTCGAACGTTGTCCGCCCGAATTATCGGCGGACTTGGTCGATCGCGGACTGGTGCTGGCGGGCGGCGGCGCGTTGCTGCGCGGGTTCGACAAACTTTTGAGCGAAGAAACCGGTTTGCCTGTCCATGTTGCCGAAGATCCGCTGAGCGCGGTGGCGGAAGGAACCGGCAAATGCCTCAATGAACTTAAATTTTTGCGTCAGGTGGCCTCAACCGATCGCAACTGGCGGTAGGAATTTCGGATTTCGGAAACCGGATTGCGGAAAGGACTGTGAGACGGCCTTGAGCAATTTTTTCATCGTTCCGCAATCCATCATCCGCCATCCGTCATCGCGATGAATCGCTCGAGCATTATCGCGCTGGGCATTTTCGCGGCGATCCTCGCTTATTTTCTGAGCTTTGGCGCCGACAGCACGCGCAAACTCCAGGGAGGATTTTATTCGCTGATCTCGCCGTTTCTTCGGACCGGGTCCGGTTTGCAGAAACAAATCACGTCGGTCCGGAGCGGTTTGCAAACCCTGGAAGAAGTGGAGCGCGATAACGCTTCGCTGAAAGTGGAGAATCGATCGCTCAAGGCGACGAACCAGGCCCTGCGCGACGTGGAGCACGAAGTGAATCGGCTCCGGCGCGCGCTCGAATATAAGGAACGCTCGATCTTCCGGCTGGTGCCCGCGGAAATCATCGCGCGCGATTCATCGACCTGGTGGCGGACGGTCACGATCAATCGCGGGAAAAACGACCACATCGAAAGCGACATGCCGGTGGTGACCGACGAAGGGGTGGTCGGCAAGACCACCACGGTGGGCGAGAACATCACGATCGTGCTTTTGCTTTCGGATGAGAATTGCCGCGTCGCCGCCTCGGTGGAAGGAAGCCGCGAGCAGGGAATCATCCAGGGAGAGCGCGTGACGGGTTCGATCACACCGGTGCTGGACCTGAATTTTCTTTCGAAGCAGGCGAACATCGAAGCGGGGAGAAAGACCTACACCTCCGGCGTGGGCGGAGTTTTTCCATCGGGGTTGTTGATCGGGACGGTGCAGAGTTTTCGGGTGCGAGAACTGGACGGCCAGGCGCGAGTTGCGCCCGCGGTGGATTTGTCGCATCTCGAAGACGTGTTCGTAGTGACGGGACGCAAATGATCTTCTTCGTTATTCTCCTGGTGCTGACCTTTCTCGCGCAGGTCGTGGAGTTTTTTATTCCGCCGCTCGACTGGATGTACAATGCGCGGATCTACCTCGTGCCGGTGATTGTTTTCTATGGCGCGATGGCGCTCCCGTTTCCGCTCGTGCTGGCGCAGGCTTTTTTTGCCGGGCTGCTCTTGGACATGGTGACGGTGCAGGCGCTCGGGCCGCGAGTTGAAATTTCGGTCGGATGGTCAATACTCCTCTACGCCGTGCTGGCGGCCATTATGCATGGGCTGAGGCCTTTGTTTATCCGGGGACGCTGGGAAGTGCATTGCATAATGAGCGGGCTGTGCACGTCCGCGATTCTTCTTTCCCAATATCTCATGATTGCTTTCCGGCGCGGCTCCCTTGTTTTCACCCGTGAGGCCTGGTGGCAAATCGGCGGCCCGGGTCTGATCGCGATGATCATGGCGCCCCTGGCCTTCTGGATCTTGCACTCGTTAGGCCGGCTTACCGCCAATCCTTATCTTCCCGAACCGGAGCCCTACGAATGAACCGGCGCCGCTCGAATCCGCGCTGGCGCCTGCAATTTCTCGCGCTGGTCATGCTCCTGGGCCTGATGGCGCTCCTGGGCAAACTCTGGCTGGTCCAGGTCGCCCACGGCCCCGAGTGGACGGCCAAGATTCGCGGCAGCTCGGAAGCCACCGTCCGCATTCCATCGGTGCGCGGTGAGATCCGCGACCGCAACGGCGTCACCCTGGTGCAAAACCGCGCCAGCTATGAGGTCGATTTTTATCTGCCGGAGATGGTGAAGGGCTACCGCGAAAAGATGGGCACTCCGCCGTTGACCGAATACCGCAGCACGATCAACGGCATGCCGAAAGATTTGAAGGAGCCGGACATTATCAAGATCGTCAATACCGCGGTGGCGCCGCGGCTCGACGATCTCGATCTGGCGCGAAATTATAATGCGGCCCAGCTTCAGCGGCATTTCCGCACCAACACCGAAGTCCCGTACACCTACATCAAGGACATCGATTTCGAGACGATGGCGAAATTTTCCGAACACGATGTCGGCCTGCCGGGCGTGGATATTTCGATCAAGCCGGTGCGCTCGTACGTCTACGGGGCGCTCGCGGCGCACATGCTCGGTTATGTCGGCGCGCCCGATGACACGAACAAGGACGAGGCGAAGAAATACACGTTTTATCAGGGCGATGTGGAAGGGAAATCGAACGTCGAGAAATCGATGGACGAATACCTGAAGGGAACGCCGGGCGTGCGTTACATGCGCCGAAACGCGAAGGGCCAAATCGACGGGGTGCTGCGGGAAGAACCGCCGAAGCAGGGAGCGAACGTGAACCTGACGATCGACGCGCGCATCCAGATGATCGCGGAAGAGGCGTTGCGCTCGGTCGGGCGCGGGGCGGCCGTGGTGGTGGATCCGAATAACGGAAACATCCTCGCCATGGCGTCGGTGCCATCATTCGATCCCAACAGTTTCATCCCGAGCATCAAGGCCAAGGATTGGGAGGCATTGCGGAAAGACGAGGCCAATCCGCTGGTGAACCGGGCCGTCAGTGCGTTTCCTCCCGGCTCGACTTTCAAACTGGTGACGACCCTGGCCGGACTTCGAAAAGGGCTGGCGGGCCAGCATTTCAATTGCGGCGGCGGCGTCAGTTATGGCGACCATTTTTTCCATTGCTGGATCGGCGAGAAGGGCGGCAGCCACGGAGTGCTCGGCGTTTCGGATGCGATCAAGGTTTCCTGCAACTCATTCTTTTATCAATTCGGCAACGCGGCCGGGATCGAGATGATCGATGAAACGGGTGACTCGTTAGGCCTGGGCAAGACTTCCGGCATCGAAATCACGAGTGAATCTCCCGGGGTCCTGCCGGGTCCGGATTGGATGCGCATCCATTATCCGCGGGAACGCTGGTCCCAGGCTTACACCGCGAACGTTTCCATCGGCCAGGGCTACGATCTGGTCACGCCGCTCCAGTTGGCGATGGTCTATTCGACGGTGGCGAATGGCGGTGTCTCCTATTATCCCAAGCTCGTGCAAAGCGTGACCGGCGCGGATGGCAAGCCGATCTTGAACGAGAAAGGCGTGCCGGTCGTTTCCTCGGCGCCGAAAGTCCATCGCGATCTGCGTTTCGATTTCAAGAGTGGACAAATCGAGCTGGCGCGGCGCGGTCTGTGGAAGGTGGTGAATGAAGATGGCGGCACCGGCGGGAAGGCGCGCCTGCCCGGCGTGCAGGTCGCGGGCAAGACCGGAACCGCGCAGGCGATGACCGACGGCAAGAAGGACACGATCGCGTGGTTTGCCTGTTTTGCGCCGTACGATTCCCCGAAGTATGCGATCGCCGTGATGGTCCAGGGTGGAGAACATGGCGGCTCCGTGGCTGCTCCTATCGCCACGCGCATTCTCTCCCGCGCTCTCGCCATGGACGAGGGGACATATGATGCGCAGGTGGCCTGGCTCGCCCCGGCGCACAAATCAAATCCATTTCAAATGATCGCCGCCGTGGACTACAAGGATTCCAATCCGAAGCTGACTGCGAGCGACGAAGAGAATCTCGACGGATCCACCAATTCCGACATGGCTAATGCCGGCGCGGATCCGGATGTGGAATTGGAAGCGGACGCCAACGGAAAAGTGGCCGGTCAGCAGAAAGTTCGGCCCGCGCCCGCGCCCGCACCCACGCCGCCTCCGCGGAAACCTAATTTTTTCGAAAGACTTTTCGGTGTTCGCCCGAAGGCGGCGCCGGCACCCACTCCGATTCCCGTGCGCCGGCCGCCGGGCCGCAGATAACATTTTGATCAGGACGTAACGCAAACCAAAACGGAATGCTTCGGATCATGATCTCAAACCCTCTCCCCGCTTATGATAGACAAGGTCAAACGTATTTTAGGTCTCGGTTCGCCCAAGACCGGCAACAAACTGATAATCAGTGTCGAGAAACTGGAGCGCCGGGTGGCGTTACTCGAGAACGGGCGCCTGGAAGAATATAACGTAGAGCGCAACACTTCCCGGAACATTGTTGGCAGCGTTTATAAGGGAAA
>JBEEHO010000184.1:0-4127 GCA_041167425.1 Verrucomicrobiota bacterium
TTCCCGAAACCGGGCAGCTCGATTGGGACCATTTCACTCAACAAGTGAATGCGCGCACGAAACTGATCGCCATTGGCGCCGCGTCAAATGCGCTGGGAACGATCACCGACGTTCGCCGGGCGGCGGAGATGGCACACGCGGTGGGCGCGCAAATTTTCGTCGATGCCGTGCATTACGCGCCCCACACCTCTATCGATGTGCGCGAGATGGACTGCGATTTTCTCAGTTGTTCCGCTTACAAGTTTTACGGGCCTCACATCGGAATCTTATATGGCAAACAGAATCTGCTCGCGGGCCTGGATTTCCCGAAGCTTATTCCTGCGCCTGATACCTCGCCCGAACGGGCCGAAACCGGAACGCAGAATCACGAGGGAATCGCGGGCGCCGGCGCGGCCGTCGACTTCCTGGCCTCTCTCGCTCCTGTTGGCAGGACGAGGCGCGAGCGTTTGCGTTTGGCCTTCGAAGGACTTCACCAGCGCGGCTGCGAACTGGTAACGCAACTTTGGGAAGGACTGTCGCGAATTGGAGGCGTCTCTCTTTTCGGTCCATGCCCCGACTCGCCGCGAACACCTACTGTGGCCTTCACTGTTGCAGGCGTGTCGTCGACCGATGTGTCAACCCGATTGGCCAGCCTGGGAGTCTTCACGTCGAATGGCGACTTCTATGCCACGACCGTGATGGAACGGCTAGGGCACGCAACGGACGGAGTAGTGCGAGCGGGCTGCGCCTGTTATACCACGCGTGAAGAAGTCGAAAGGTTGCTGGATGGAGTAAGAGCTATCGCCCGCTCGAAGTAGTTACTCTCTTCATTGGACGCAGAACGTAGGACGTTGGACGTTGGACGTTCGCGGGCATAATCCGCGTTGTATGGAATTCATGATTCACCACGAGGGCCGCGACCTGGGCCCTTACTCCGAACCGGAGGTACGCAGCCGTCTCATCTCCGGCGTCATCACTCTGGCTGACCTGGGCTGGCACGAAGGAGCGGCCGAGTGGAAACCCCTCTCTTCCTTCGAACAATTCGCCACCAGCTACCGCCAAAAACCGCCGCCGCTTCCCGGCGCAAAACCGGCCGGCCCATCCAAAATTATCGCACCCGCGCTGGAGCCCAAGTCGCTCGGCTCCTACACGCGCATGACCTTGCAACCTAACGAACGGCCTCTTCACAAAACCACGATTCATTGGATGGTGCTCGTGTTCCCTTTCTTCGCAGCCCTGTTTGGCTTTCTCATCATCGTGCCCCTCGCCATGATCGCTTCCTGGAAGGGCTACCACGTAGCCTGGCTACTCTTGATTATTCCACTGGCCATGGTGGCGTCCGCTGCGGTTACCGTAAAGACAAGCGAACTGGTCATCACCGACCGGCGGGTGCTGATCAAGGTCGGATTCATTCAACGACAGACTTTCGAGATGTTCATTTCGAAAATCGAATCCGTCGCCGTCAGTCAAGGCATGTTGGGCAAGATGCTTGATTACGGCACCGTCGAGATTCGTGGCACCGGTGGTTCCTCCGAGTCCTTTGCGACCATCGTCGCTCCCTTGCAGTTTCGCGACGCCATCCAGCTCGTCCAAAGCGATTCCGAAAAACGGTGAGTTCGGACGGGATGCGCCGGTGCTCTCACAGACCTAACGGCTTGCTAATAAGTTTGCGCAACACGAGCCCGCGCAGGAGAGGAAGAACCAATCCCGGAACGCCCAGCGCTTTCAGGCTTTCGGAAATGCGAGCGAGTAGGCGTTCGCGTAACTCTTTCCGCGGTTGTTCCGGCAGGTCTTTTAACTGGATCTTGCCGAGGTTCGGGTGCGTTGGAATCTTGATAGGATTAGGATAATGAATGGGACCTAACTCACCGGCTCCCGCGTTTCCTGGTGCCTGGCTCTCGAGGAAATCCCTCGCTTTTTGACGCCCCACAAAGTAATCGTGCTCGCGAAAGTCCTTTTGGAAGAAGCCGCCGAAGGAGTAGATAAGATCGCTCGCTAGTTCGTCGTTCGAAGCGGTGATGCCGTAGATTTTCATCTCGTCCTTGTCATCGAGTTCCGCGGCGCGCTCGAAGGCGAGCATGGAATCGAGCCAGACGCTGGCTGCGGCGGGGCCATCTGCTCCCAGGCCTGTCTCAATGTCAGTCATCTCCTGTGCGAATGAGATCGAAAGGCGGTTGCGTTCGGTGGCGATGGCGGCCGCATCGTGCCGATACAGGACCGGCAGAAGTGCATCAGCGGCCGGCTTGAGTGAACGCCAGTCGATGTGACGGCCGGAGGGATCATCGGGCGGAAGGAGAATGTCATGCTTAAGAGCTTCGGCCTTCTCATCGAACCGCCGGATCCGTTCGTTCACAGTTTCGGCCGTGATCCAATCGTGAAAACGGGCCTGCTGGAAAATAACCGTGGCGAGGCGTGAGATGGACTTCAGGATAGTAGAGTTAGCCTTGAAATCAGAGTTAGCCTGTCCCTTCAGCGCGCCAGGCGCTACAAATAAATAGAATCGATCGGCAGCATCGTCAGGCCCGTCAAGCTCACCGACAAAATCGCGAGCGAGACCCAGCGGCTCGTTTTGGAAAACACCGCCATCGGTATAGGCGAAATCCGCGGAACCGAAGGGAACGAAATAATCTCCGGCCGATTTGAAATCAGCGTCAGAACGGCGTAACGGCACGAGACGGAAAGCCACGGGAAAGGCGCCGCAGGAGAGAGCTGCATTACGCACCGGTTCCCAGCGCGCGCGGGTATCATCGCCCGGATTGTCAGCGTCGAAGCTATCGCGCCACTCATCCTGGAACCGGCTGTACTCGAAAGTCTTCTGGCCGCGAACCAGAGGCCGGCTAAACGTCACCCCGTTGAGATTGGAAAGAGCCAGACCAAGATGGATCTTCTCCGCGGCAGCCGGGTGGCGTTTCCGCTCGGGAACACCGTGCTGATACCGGCTGAGAATGTGACGATCGGCAATCTCCCCGATCAGGTCACTGGAAAAAAGGCTGCTGCTGGGATCTTCCTTGGGCCGTAAGGCAAACAGTTTATCCAGGGAAACGTCTTCTACCCAGGGCTGGTAGAAAGAGTTCTTCTTCGGATCCGTCAGGGCCGTTTGCTCGTAGAGCAATTTTTGCGCGGCGATGACCGCGGTCATGCCACCGGCGGAAGCGCCCGTGAGAACATCGATCAGGATTTTGTCATCGGGTTGATGATGCTGGTCGCAGTATTCGTTATGTTGGCGAAGCGCTTCGAGCACTTCGTAGAGAACGCCGGCTTCATAGCTGCCGAGAGAGACAGCGCCGGCGACGGTTATGGCAAGACGTTTAGGCATAGTTCTGGTTTGGAGTTGGGAGTGGAGTGGTAGAGGATCCACCGCGCCATGCCTTGAACGCGTGGAGCGGTCAGGCTGAGCAGGCTGTCCGGGACCGGACAGGCATAAGCTACGGGCGCGGGGGCGTTCACTTGGAGGATTAGCTCATCAGCACTCGCTGCGAGCTAACTGCGCAGGATTTTGGGGACTTGTTTCAGAAAACGCCAGAACTTTTTTTGAAATAATGCGCACCCGGATCAAAGACGAGATTTGGTCTGGCTCGTTCCTCCCGGGTCCTTCCCGCTCTTGCCTTACATTTCTTTCAGAAACTCATGCACGAATTGGACGGACATTGAGCCTTCGCCGACGGCGGAGGCGACGCGTTTGACGGAGCCGGAGCGAACGTCGCCGGCAGCGAAAACGCCGGGACGGCTGGTCTCGAGGAGGTAGGGTTGGCGTTTCAGCTTCCAGTGAGGCGATTCGGTCAAGGTGATACCGGTGCGGACAAAGCTCCTGGCATCTTTCTCGATCTCGGGCGGGAGCCAGTCAGTGCGAGGGGTCGCGCCGATGAAGCTAAAGACGGCGGGCGTTTTCAAGGTCCGCTTTTCTCCAGTTTGGTTGTCGACCATTTCGACAGAGCTAAGTGAGTCTTCGCCGGACATGCGCACGACCGAACTGTTGCGAAGGACCTCGATGTTCGGCGTATTCAGAATCCGGTGAGCGAGATAAGCGGACATGCTTTTGCAAAGATCGTCGCCGCGAATGAGAAGATATACTTTCTTCGCGTTCTGGGAGAGGTAAACGGCGGCTTGCCCCGCAGAGTTACCTCCACCTACCAGCACTACCTCCGAGT
>JBEEHO010000185.1:0-5058 GCA_041167425.1 Verrucomicrobiota bacterium
TTCATCATCACGGGTACGGAGGCGAAGAAGGTGATGATTCGCGGCATCGGCCCTTCATTAGCCAACTTCGGCTTGCCAGGCGTGATGGCGGATCCAACCCTCGAATTGCACCAGGGCAACGCTACCATCGCCCGCAACGATAATTGGAAAACGCGACCGGATGGAAGCAGTCAGCAGACTGAGATAGAAGGGACGGGCATCCCACCATCGAACGACTTGGAATCGGCGATCGTTATAACCCTCAATCCCGGGACCTACACTGCGATCCTGGCCGACAAGAACGGTGCGCCTGGCCTGGGGATCGTGGAAGTTTATGACCTGGCCCAGCAAAGTAATTCCAAGCTGGCCAACATCAGCACCCGGGGTTTCGTCGATACGGGGGATAACGTCATGATCGGCGGCTTTATTGCGGGCGGCGGGAGCGTGGGAGGATATGCGGGCGAACTTGTGCGCGCCATCGGGCCTTCGCTCGCCAGTGTAGGTGTGGCAGGTGCGTTGCAAGACACCATGCTTGAATTGTATGATGGCAATGGAGTGTTGGTGGCGAGTAACGACAACTGGAAGATCCGTCCTGATGGCAGTAGCCAGGAGAATGATATAAGAGCGACTACCATCCCGCCCACTGACGATAGAGAATCAGCTATCGTGGCCCCACTGGCGCCTGGGAACTACACGGCGATCGTGCGCGGCAAGAACAACAGCCTCGGCATCGCAGTCGTCGAAGCGTACAACTTACAATAAAGGGACAGATAGCGACTGCGCCGCGCCGCGCGATGCCGAAGCCGTCGCGGTTTCGCTGCCAAATTACCGACATTGAGTTCCACCCCCGAAAGAGACATTCGAAGGACAGGAGCTTGGTAGTAAGCGCCGCGTAACGACTATATTTATTAAGCAGGAAAACCGATGGCTGGCTACGGGAAGGTAGTCAACTCCCATTGTGCGGCCGAAGGATTTCGCTCTCATCGCCGGGGCAATGGACGTTGAGTCTGCGTTTTCGCAGGATGCACTCTAATGCCCGTCTATGTCACGGCTTGGCAGTTCGTTCCATTGTAGCCCTGTGCCCCACTACCCGAAAGGCTGTTCTCGTTAGGTCCTTTCAACGCTTGGCGCAGAGCGATCAAGGCAACATATTGAATATCCGGCCTCGCCATTTGTTGGTCACTCCGAGGAGTCTTGCTTTATACGCGACGTTCGCTTTAGAATTCAGGGTGGAACCTGCCGATGCATCTTGTTGATCATATACTGGTCGTCTTACTCGCCTTCGTGTCCCCAATCTGGGATTGGTTTGACACGCGCGCCCTGAAGGCCAATCCGACTCGGCAAGGGCGCCTGCGGTATTACAAGCAAACGATTATCATTCTCGCGGTTGGTGCCATTGTGGCCTGCTGGGCGCATGGGATACGTTCTTTTCTGACTCTCGAAGGGCTTGGGATCCACGAGCCTTTGCTGGAAAGGCACTCCTGGCTTTGGTGGCTGTTGACGGCTCTTGTCGTTCTGGCGGTGCTCGTGCAATGGGCTCTGCCGGTCACCCAGATCCTGGTCAAGTACCGGAAGCTGCCTTATCTGGAAATGCAGCAGCTACAGCCTCTAAGGTTTGTCCTGCCTGCATCTCGCGTGGAACGCCGCTGGTACGCGGTGCTGAGCGTGACCGCCGCCTGCTGCGAAGAACTGCTCGTGCGCGGCTTTTTCTTGAGGTATTTGCATACGTCGCCGTTTCACTTGGGATTAGGAGTGGCTGTACTCGTCGCCGCCGCGGTTTTTGGCGCTAACCACATTTATCAAGGAGTTAAAGGAGCGATCGTTACGGGCCTGACCGGATTGGTCTTCACAGCTTTCCTCCTCGTCACAGGTAGTCTGTGGCCGGGCATGGTGTGCCACGCGGTAACCAACTTGAGCGTCCTGCTCTTCTGGCGACCAAAGCCAACTCTGGGCACGCTGCAATGACATCGCGGCATAGGCCCGGTGTCCAAGCATGAGAACAGGTAGACAGAGAGGATAAGCCGCCGAATCCCGGCAATTGCCGCGCGTTCCTGACGACGTCAGCGCGTTTCGCCGGAGACGGCGCGCTTTATTTCGGGAATGATTTTCTCGTAGCGGGCCAGCATCTCCGGCTCCAGGATATTAACGTCACCGAGGTAGACCATTATGGCTGTGGCAAAGCCTTTGCTGTTGTCGGCCGACATGCTCGCGGGCGTGAAGGCGGAAGCGAGGAAGCCATTTTCCAGGGTCTGAAAGGCATTCTGCTTGGTGTAGATTTTGGAGATGTCGAAAGCCAGCTCGGGCTTGAGGTAGGATAAGGCTTGGGTCGCCAGCGCCAGGTCCCAGGCGGTATGCTCGAAGGTGACCGGGTGCACCCCGGTGAAGTGGACTTCCCGATTGATCCGCTCCTCGGTGGGCGGCTCTTTGCTCGCGAGAAAGGCGCGCAGCTCGCGCGCGAGTGTTTCGTGATATTGCCGCTCGCGTTGCGTCGCTTCGCGGTTCGCTTCCATTTCCCCGGCGAAGTTACGCAGAGCGTCCTGGGCCTGCGCGCGATGCTGGCGCTCCTCGTGCCAGCTATTAGCCCAGAGGGCGAGAAAGACGCCGACAGTTATCAGCGCGACTTCGAACAAGAGATTGAGGAACGACCTTCGATGTTCTCCGCCGCGCAAGCTCATGCGAGAGAGTATGCCCTAGCGATCGAACGCTTCAAGCCTTCCGGTTGAATGGCGATCTGGCTTCCGGCTTCTCAGGTGGTTTAAGCACCCGCGGCTTCGCCGTCAAATTACCGGCATCGAGCGCGAAACGCTCGATGCACGCGGGGAAAAGTCATCGACTGGAGTTCGCCAACTAAAACGGCGCGCTCGTTGTAATTCATTGGGCGACCGTTCCGGTTTCCGAAACCGCGGCTGTTCTGCTGGCTAACGGAAGTTAGCCGTTATGGCTGTGTCCCTGGTGATGGTCACAGTCACAGGATTAGTGGTGCCGGTGATCGCGCCGGACCAGCCTACCCAGGGTGAACCGGCCGCCGGAGTGGCAGTCAATGTAACCACAGTGCCGGAGGGATACGACGAGGCCGCGGGACTGGTTGTGACGGTTCCCTTTCCGTTAAGCGCAATCGAGAGCTTGAACGCCGTCACAGTTGTCCCGCCTCCGCCGCCGCCCGTTGCAGCGGTGCTGGTCTTCAAACGCACGGCAGCGGTCGCCATGCCGCCGAGGGAATTCCAGACGGTGGCCTGCGCCGGCGCGGTAGCGAGGATGACGGAGCCTCGGAAGGCGCCGGTCTCAAAGTGCATGGCGCCGAAAGGCGCGGTGCTCGAGTCGCTGCCGAAGGTCATGACCGCGTTGGTGGTGATGCTGGTCGTGGCCGCCACCTTGAACTCGTGCGTGTCGGTAAAATAATCCGCCTGGGTAATGGTCACAGTGGGGATCGGATTGACGAAAACCGTAGTGGTAAGGGTGACGCCGTTATAGGTAGCTTTCAAAGTAACGCCTTTACGTCCGCTGACGACATTCGTGCTGGCGTTCACCGTCGCGCTTGTGGCGCCATAAGGGACAGTGACAGTGGCGGGGATCTGCACGGTAGCCGTATCACTGCTCGTTAGGTTCACCAGCGCACCTGTCGCAGCCCGGGGAAAGTTACTCAATGTGACGGTGACGGGCAAAGGAGTGCCACCGTTGACTTCCGGGCCGCTAAGACTGGTGAGAGTGATCGTGGGCGCGGGACTGAGAGTCACGTTCGACGAAACGGTGGAACCGTTGAAGGTTGCAGTGATCGGGACGTCGGTAGTCGTGGCGACGGGTGCTGTGTTTATCCCGAAGCTCATCGAGGTGACACCCGGCGGAAAAGTAAGCGATGCGGGAACGGTGACGAAGGAAGCATTACCGCTAGTTAACGAGACGGTCGCACTAGCCGTAGAGGCGGGGACGTTCAGCCACACTGAACCGGTAGCGGGAAAGCCGCCTTCGATGGCAATCGGGCTAAGCTCAATGACTGGAGCGAGCGCAAGGTAACGACCGTTGAGACCAGCGCCGGCTGCGGTGGCAAAGGGGCTCTGGGTGCCGTCGGGGGCGATCTTTAACAGAGAGGCGGCGTTTACACTCACACAGAGGTTGCCGCTATCGTCAAAGGCGAGACCGCCGGGAAAGGAGTTTAATGGCAGGTCCGCAAAGACGCTCACGGTGCCGTCAGGAGTGACCTTGCTGATCTGGAAATTTTGCGAGTCTGATGCGTAGAGGTTACCGCTGGCATCAAAGGCGAGGCTTATCGGGAAGGAGCCGGCCGGCAGGGTGGCAAAGGTACTCACCGTACCGTCCGGGCTGATTTTAGTGATGTCGGAGCTCAGGTAATTTGGCGTGTAAAGGCTGCCGCTGGCATCAAAGGCGAGACCCATGGGATAGGCGCCGGGACCTGGGGGCACGGAGCTCGAAGAGTGAGGCGGTGCCACGGTAAAGGTAACCACAGGCAGGGTGACAAAGACGCTCGCGGTTCCGTCCGGGGCAATCTTGTAAATCAGGCCGTCAGCGATGCTGGAGGCATAGAGGTTACCGCTTTTATCAAAAGCCAGGCCTTCCAGGCCGGTGCCCGCTGGCAAAGTCGCGAAGAGGGTCGCCGTGCCGCCGGGATATACCTTAATGATCTGATTGAAGGCCGCGACGTAGAGGTGGCCATTACTGTCCACGGCAATTCCCGAAGGCGTAATGTTCGCGGGCAGGTTAAGGGTTGCGAAAAGGCTTACCGTGCCATTGGAATCGACCCTGTTTACCAAACTGGCGCCACCGGTGATAGCGGCGTTGCCGGTGACATAGAAGCTCTGCGCCTCGGCGGTGGAAGCGATGAGCCAGGCGGCGGCGATAACTCCTGCCGAAAGGTGGAGAAATGCGCGCTGGAGACGGTGAGTGAAGAAGACGGTGCTTGGTTGCATAGGTTGGATCGGTTTGATTGGTCGCTTGTTGGGCGCATTTAGACTGCCGCGATCCGTGAAGACGAGACAACAAAGGTAACGCGGTTGTTACTTTCCGTTTCACCAGGGAACCAGGAGAAGATAACGAAGATATCGCCAGGCTCGCGCGGCGACGGCG
>JBEEHO010000186.1:0-8580 GCA_041167425.1 Verrucomicrobiota bacterium
AATGAGGAAAATTTATCTGATGTATCGTATCTGGCACCGAGTGCTAACACTGAGCCTGGCTGCATTTGCGGTCCTGTGCCTTATCCCGCAACGCGCTGATGCCGTCTCCT
The DNA here is from genome assembly GCA_041167425.1 of Verrucomicrobiota bacterium. Lineage (GTDB taxonomy): Bacteria > Verrucomicrobiota > Verrucomicrobiia > Chthoniobacterales > UBA10450 > AV80. The sequence continues at coordinate 111 of JBEEHO010000186.1, forward strand.
ATGGCGTCAACCTGATCGTGAACGGGAATGCTGAGAGTGGTTCGAGCTCAGCCACCGGCAATCCGGTGAGCGTGCCGGGGTGGACGACGAGCGCCTCCTTCACGGTGATTCCTTATAACGCGGCCGGTGGTTATCCCACGAGCGGCGGACCCGGTCCGCCCGATCGGCTCAACCAGTTTTTCAGCGGAGGGAACGCCGCCACCAGCACCGCCACCCAGGTGATCGATCTCAGCGCTAACGCAGCGGATATTAACCAGGGCAATGTCATCTTCGATCTCTCAGGGTACTTCGGCGGATTTTCGTCCGATAACGATAATGCCCGCCTCAGCGCGACCTTTTTCAATGGCACGACGAGCCTCGGCCTTGCCACGGTTGGTCACGTCACGGGAAAAGACCGCGGCAGCACTACGGGCCTGCTCCTTCGCCGCGGCAGCGGAATAGTGCCGGTGAATACGACTCGCGTCGTGCTCACGCAAACCATGACGCGCGTCTCCGGCAGTTCGAATGATGGCTACGCCGACAGCCTCTCGTTTGTCTGTTCGCTCAAGGCGGGATCGCAAACCACTGCGGAGACATTCGCGGGAAACGGGACCAAGGCGAGTGCGACAGGGCCGTGGAGCGACCCCGCGCATTGGTCTTCCGCGCAAGTGCCCAACAACGTCGGAAACAATTTTTTCGACGTGACGATCACTGGGTTGGCGCTCAGCGGCAAACTGAGCGACGAGGACCGGATCATCACCCGGCGTTTCGGCGCGGTCACGCTCGATATTTCCGCGACCGTCTCCAACCTGACGCTGATCGATGCCGGCCTAACGAACGACGGTTTCACTTTCAGTGGTGAAAACATGCTGACGGTGACAGGCACCACCACGGACCTCTCCTCGCAGAATCAAACTTCGGACGATCTGACCCAAACTCCCGGGTTTACCGTCCAAACCCGGGCCGGCGATGCCGACGCGATCCTGTCGTTAGGCCATTTCACCAATTTCTCGGGAAACACCTTGAGTTCGACGCGATTGACTCTCTTTGCGCAGGGACCCGCGGCCACAGTGCAATTTAACGGCGCTGACATCGTCACCCTGGGCGGCGTTAACACCAGCGTCACTCTCACGGGTTCGAACGCTCACATCATCGACGAAATTGGAAATGACGCGCTGCGCCACCTCACTGTCATCGGGACCGGCGCGGCCCTGAACATCGGGGCCCTGGATTTCGTGACTGGGGGAAACCTGACGATCAACGGCGGTCTCGGCCTCAACGACTACGGACTCAATACCAGCTTCACCGTCACCGGCTCGCTCACGAACTTTGATTCCGCGACGAAAACGTTAACCGGCGGGAGCATCACCGTGCGCGACGATATCTCCGGCACGGCGAATGTCATCTTCCGGTTCAATGGCGCGGACATCGTCAACAACGCCAGCTCACTTAGTCTCAACACCCCCACTGCCAGGATCGTGGATCAGAACGGTCTCGATGCCTTTCGCAACCTCACCCATAACCTCGCGGCGGGCTCGGTGAGTTTCACCGACCACAATTTCACTTCGACCGGCGCTTTCACGAACGACGGCAGCCTGAGTGTGAATGGGCAAGGTTTCCCGACTCTTTTCGCCGTGAACGGCACGCTCACTAATTTCGATCCCGCAACCAGGACGCTGACAGGCGGAGTATTTCGGTTGTTCGGAAGCTCCTCAAATGCTTCCGCGACCGCAACGCTCCGGTTCAACGGCGCGGATATCGTGCACAACGCCGCCGACCTCACCCTCGGCGGCGGAGGGACAATCATCGATCAGGCAAGCAACAGTGGATTGCGGAATTTCGTCGACAACACGAAGGCGGGCATCTTCACGCTCCTCGGCCAGTCTTTTGCCGCGCCCTCGGATTTCACCAACGCGGGCGCAGTCTTTCTTTCGAACTTCGATCCCTCGCAAGTTTTCAGCGTCGGCGGTGGACACAGCTATATCCAAACCGGCGGTGAAACATCTCTGGGCGACAGCGTGATGACGGCCGCAAACGTGTTGATCCAGGGCGGCATCATCCATCATGGCGGCACGATCAATGGCAACGTCAGTGTGTCGCGCGGCACCATTGCTCCCACGAGCGGCGGCGGCGGCGGCGTGGCCGATCTGGGCGGATTCATCATCGTTGTTCCCGGGAGCTACTTAATTCCGGGGCCGGATAACATGACGATCAATGGCAGTCTCACGCTCGGCGCCGATGCGCACTACTCGATGGTCATCCGCAGTAATACCGCGGGAGAATTCGACACGATGAACGTAAGCGGCGCGGCTACTTTCGGAGGCACGCTCGACGTGAGTTTGATCAACGGATTCGTGCCGCAGCCGGGCGACAGCTTCACGGTTCTCACAGCCGGCCCAACCATCACCGGCGCATTTATCAACGCCGCGAACGGCGGCCGTTTCCCCACGAGCGATGGCCGCGGTTCCTTTATCGCGACTTATAGCGACAACCATCTCGTCCTTTCGAATTTCCAAACAAAGCCGCCCGATCAGCTTGTAAATATCTCGACGCGCATGCGCGTGCTGACGGGCGACAACGTGCTCATCGCCGGCTTCATCATCACTGGGAACGATCCAAAGAAAGTGATCATCCGTGGCATTGGCCCCTCGTTGGTGGACGCAGGTATCCAGGGCGTGCTGCCGGATCCGACCCTCGAGTTGCATCAGGGCAACACCATCATCGCGACCAACAATAATTGGAAGATAAACGACCAGACCCAGCAGTCCCAGGAAGCCGCTATCCGCGCCACGACTATTCCGCCCAGGAACGATTTGGAATCCGCGCTGATCGCGACGTTGAACCCGGGGACTTATACCGCCATTCTCGCGGACAGGAATCAAACCACCGGCATCGGGGTGGTAGAAGTGTACGATCTGGACCAGAGCGCAAATTCAAAGCTGGCTAACATCAGCACGCGCGGGTTTGTCGATACGGACGATAACGCCATGATCGGCGGCTTTATCGTGGGAGGAAGCGGGGGCGGCGCGGCCCGGGTGATCATCCGCGCGCGGGGGCCATCGCTGCCGCTGACCGGGACGCTGCCGGATCCAACCATGGAATTGCACGATGGCAATGGCATGACGATCGCGACGAATGACAATTGGAAAGACAGCCAGCAACTCGACATTCAAGCGACGACAATCCCGCCCCCGAACGATTTGGATGCCGCGATTGTTCGCACCCTCGTTCCCGGCAACTACACCGCCGTTGTCCGTGGAACGAACAACAGTACCGGTATCGCCCTGATCGAGGTTTACAACTTGCAATAGCGGCCGCGAAAACGATCGACGGGCGGCTCCATTCGACTTGCGCTCGGGTCAGGCTGTTGAACCTTGGCTTCCCAATCATGCGCATTCTTTCCGGCATTCAGCCCACCGGCATTCTTCATATCGGAAATTATTTTGGGATGATGCGGCCGGCGATCGCGCTCCAGGCCAAAGGCGAAGCATTTTATTTCATCGCCGATTATCACGCGCTGACGACGATAGATCATCCGGAAACGCTCCGGGCAAATAGCCGGAGAATAGCGCTCGACTTTCTCGCGTGCGGTCTCGATCCGGACCAGGGCGCGCTCTTCCGGCAGAGCGACGTGCCGCAGGTAACCGAGCTCGCCTGGATTTTATCCACGGTCACGCCCAAAGCTCTTCTCGAACGGGCGCACTCTTATAAAGACAAGGTGGCGCGCGGGCTGCCGGCGTCCGCCGGTTTATTCACCTACCCGGTGCTGATGGCAGCCGACATCCTGATCTATGACAGCGATCTCGTTCCGGTCGGGAAGGACCAGAAGCAGCATCTCGAAATGGCGCGCGACATGGCGCAGAAGTTTAACGAAACTTTTGGCGGTGGGCTGCGCCTGCCGGAGCCGCACATTCAAGCCGCGACCGAAACCATTCCCGGGGTCGACGGCCAGAAGATGAGCAAGAGCTACGGAAACACGATCGATATTTTCGGCGACGAGAAGGAAACGCGAAAGCGGGTCATGGGTATCGTGACCGATTCGAGCCCGGTGGAAGCGCCCAAGGATCCCGACAGCTCGACGATCTTCCAGCTGTATTCCTTATTCGCGACCAAAGAGGAAACCGCCGCGATGCGCGAAGCGTTTCAGCGCGGCGGCACGGGTTACGGTGAATTTAAGAAGCAACTTTTCGCGAAGCTCTGGGAATATTTTGAGCCGATGCGAAAGCGGCGCGAAGAAATCCTGGCCGATCCCGGTTACATCAATGCGGTGCTCGAGCGTGGCGCAAAACGCGCGAACGAGGTGGCGGGTAAAGTGATGACCCGCGTGAGGAACGCCGTTGGATTTTAGAGGCAGGGACGCTGCGCTGTCCAGACGACACCTCGTGCCACCGGCTCACCAGACTCAGCCGCCTTTGAGTTCCGCGAAGACCAATCGGCCGGCGCCGGTCTGGAGCGCGCTCGACACCACCACCGTCGCCACCTTGCCTAACAACGGCCGCGCGTGATTGACCACAATCATCGTTCCATCCGGCAGATAACCGACTGCCTGATGACTTTCGCGGCCTTCCTTGACCAGATTCAATTCCAGCTGGTCACCCGCCGCCACCATCGGCCGCAAGGCCCGGGCGAGATCGGCCAGGTTCAATGTTTGCACTTGCTGCAGCCGCGCGACCTGGCCGAGCGCCGTATCGTTCGTGAGCAAACGGGCCTGCAATAATTTCGCCGTGCGTACGAGCCGGGCATCGACCTGGAGATCGGCGTCGCCCGTGGTGTCGTGGATCGTGAGCTCGATCTCGCGCGAGCTCTGGAGCTGATTCAAAATCTCGAGGCCGCGGCGTCCGCGTTCGCGTTTTTGCGGATCGCGCGAGTCCGCCAGCGTTTGCAATTCGCCCAGAACAAATCGCGGCACGATAAGCGACCGGCTGAGAAAGCCGGTGGCGCAAAGATCGGCGATGCGCCCATCGATGATGACGTTGGTGTCCACCACCAGAGGCTCGTGCTGCGTCGTCTCGCGCGCGAAACGCACGTACGGAATGATGAGCGAAAATTCGTCGCGTCTGCTGCGCATGGCCAGCATCATCCCGAGATAACCGAACGCGCAATAAACGATGAGACGCGCCGCCCATTGCGTCGTGTCGTTTTGATAACGCAAGATCTCCGAAGCCATGAGCAGATTCGCGAAGAGCAGGCCGAGGAGGAGGCCGAACGTGGCGGAGGAAAACGCGCGCAACGAAAAGCCTTTGAGGAGCCGGTCCACCAGCACGAGGATCAGCGCGAAGACCGCGCCGACCAGGATTCCCGGCAGCATTCGTCCCTGGATTTCTTCCGTCACGATCCCGCCGATCGCGGCGCAGAACGTAACGAAAAGCACGCGGAGAAGATTAACGGTCAGCAGCGGCGTCATTAGCGTCCTCCTGTTTTTCGTGGCAGAGGAGTCGGGCTCCGCTCGGGCGCGGCCCGGGTCTCAGCCTTTGCCGCGCTGTCTCGGTAAAAAAGAATCCCGTGCGCGCGCAGATTACTGACGAGCGCGCGCAAATCTTTCGCGAGCTCCTGGTTCGACAATAACGCCGGGAGCAATCCCTTTCCGCTCGTCGCTTCCTGCATGACCTGCGTGGCGGCCTGAATGGTTTTGCGCGCATCGACGATCGCGGCCTGCACGTCGTCCGCCGCTTTTTTGGCGGAGCCCATCGTCGCATCCGCCTTCTCGAGCACGCCGTCGATTTTTTTCGACGATTCCGCCAGGGCCGCTGTTGCCTGGTTCAGATGTTCGACGGTGCCTTTGAGGTTCTGCATGTTCTCAGACGAGAGCGCCTGCTCGTTCAAGCGGCTCACCGTCGCGTTGACATTCTGCACCGTGCCCCGCAAATCGCTGACCAGGAATCCGCCTTCGCGCGTGAGATCGTCGAGACCGGTTTCACGCGTGCCCTCGATCATGATGTTTTTTTGCATGAAAGCGGTGGGCTGACCAGGAGGCATCGTCACCGCGACGAAACGATCGCCGAGCAAACCGGAGCTGCCCACGGTGAATTTGCTGCCAGCAGGAATCCTGACGTAATCATAAATGCGCAATGGCACTTCCACGCCCTGACCGGCTTGCGCCAGGCGCGGTCCGTCTGAAACCCGGCCGATCTTCGCCCCGGCGAGCAGGACGTCGGATCCCTTGAGCAGCCCGCTCGCATCGGGGAAGCGGATCGTGAGCGCGTAGTAAGTCTTAAAGCCTTCGCCGACCCGGCCGAATTGAACCACCAGGGCCGCCAGCACCGCCAGACCCACGACGACGAATGCGCCTACTTTGACCTCCAATGTTTTTTCGCTTTGAATCGTCGCCATTTTCTCAAACTGAATTTATCACGTGTTTGGCAGCTCCGTCAGGCAGATTCGAAAGTAGAGGCTTGACCACGCGCCTAACGAAAGCTTTCACACGACGCTCTCCGAGCGCCCCAGCAAAAAATCCTGGAGCAGCGGGTCGGTCGAAATTTCCAGTTCCTGCCGGGTCCCGTGGAAATAAATCCTCCCCTCGTGCAGATAAGCGATGTGATCGGCGACATGGAACGCGCTCTTCATGTCGTGCGTCACGACGATGCTCGTAACGTGATAGCGCTCCTGTAAACGCCGGATCAACTTGTTGATGCTGTCGGAGACTACTGGATCCAGGCCGGCCGTGGGTTCGTCGTATAAAACGCAGGAAGGCCGGCGAATAATGGAGCGCGCGAGACCGACGCGCTTTTTCATTCCACCGCTCAAGTTTACCGGCATTTTCTTTTGCTGCCCTTCCAGTTCGATCACCTCGAGCATTTCGTTCACCTTCTCGCGGATCACTTTGGGATCGCGCTCGCCCGCTTCGCGCAACGGAAACGAAATGTTCTCCTCGACCGTCATCGAATCGAAAAGCGCGCCACCCTGGAACAGGATCCCGACTTTACGGCGGATCGCGGCCAGCTTGCGTTCGCTCAGCCCGATGATGTTCTGGCCGTCGATCCAGATTTCGCCGGTGTCGGGCTGCATCAGTCCGATCAGATGTTTAAGCAGAACACTTTTCCCGCCGCCGCTCCGGCCGATGATTACGAGCGTTTCGCCCTTTGCCACGGTGAGGTCGATGCCGCGCAAGATTTCCTGACGGCCGATTTTTTTGGCCAGGTCACGCACCGCGATCATCGGCGCGGTTGTGGCGCTGGGCGATGAAGGAACGCGCCGGGCAGCAGTGATCACTGGGGTTGTTTCCACGCGTCAATGTTTACAACAGGGAGCGGCGGTTTCCAAACCTCCGAAATGTGGAGCGCTTGTGCCAAGCGCCTTAACCGAACCACAGGCGATTGGCACAAGCGCCTCTACATCACGTGATCGCGCACATAGGCTGCCACCGCATCGCGCCAGGGCCGCGGCGTTTCGCCCGTCACGTTCTCGTATTTTCCGGTGGCGAGTACGCTGTAAACCGGTCGTCTGGCAATGAAGTTCGTCATCTCGGCCAGGGTGGCCGCGCCAACTTTCGCTGCTTTCATCGGCACTCCTTTCGCGTGGCAACAATCGAGCGCCCACTGAGCATACTCCTGCCAGCTGCATTCCCCCCCGTTGGCCAGGTGCATGAGTCCGCCGAGATGGATTGGATCCGAATCCTGCCGTCCCTTCGGCGCGGGGGCGCGCCGGCTCCAAAAAAACGGCTCCAACATCCGGGCGAGATCGAGCGTGTAAGTCGGCGTCGCGAATTTATCCGCGACCGCGGAGATCGCTTCTTCGTCGCGCGCTTTCTTCAGGATCGCGTCGATGAAGCTGGGCCGATCCGGGCCGAAGATCCACGAGACGCGCACGATCAAGGCCCGATCGTTTGCCTCGAGGGCGCGGCGTTCTCCTTCCCGCTTCGATTCTCCGTACACACTGATCGGCTGCGCCTCATCCTCCTCGGTGTAAGGCTCGGGCTTTTCGCCATCGAAAACGTAATCGGTGCTGATGTGAATGAACCGTGCGTTTCGCGCGCGACAGATTTCCGCCAGGACGCGGGGCGCTTCCGCGTTCAGCGCGAATGCCTCATCCTGATGTGTCTCGCAACGATCGACGTTTGTCTGCGCGGCGGCGTTGATCAGCGCGTCGAAATCGAGGTCGCCCAGCGTCGAGCGCAGCTGTTCCGGCGCGCCGAGATCAAGCTGGGCGTGATTGAATCCGATCACATCGAATTCTCGCGCATACTCCCGCGCCAAAGCAGCGCCGAGCCTTCCCCCTGCGCCGACTATCACAATCTTGTTTCGCTTCTCTTCCATTTGAAACCCGCATTCGCTCCGCCCCACAAATCGACGCGGGCGAAATATCGCGCAAGGAGCGATGTGGAGACGTTCTGTTTAATCCGAGGAGCGCAGGCTGCCAGCCCGCCCAACTCCGCAGCTTGCCGGGACGAATCGCGCAAATTAAAGAACGAGAATATCCATGTGAGATGTGGGGTTGGCGGGGTCATTGCCCTCGAAAGGATCCTGGCTTCGCCACGTATGGCCGCAAGCTGCCG
>JBEEHO010000187.1:0-7802 GCA_041167425.1 Verrucomicrobiota bacterium
CATGTGGAGCGATCTAGATACACCACGGCCGCGACTAGAACGGCGAGCGCCAGCAGCACTACAGCCCCAATTGCCGCAAGTAGTATCCTTTTCCATCTAGCGCGAGCCATACGCCTAACAGAGATTATACGAAAGTGACATTCGCCTATTTCGGCTTGGGCAGAGGGGCGTGGTGGGTAAAAACGAAAGGCAACGGGGGAGTCCCTTCTTTTTAGGCATCTGAGCCGGGCAAGACAAGCCCAAAGCCATCGAACGCCGCGGCGCGAGGCTGGTTCCCGATAAAAGAAGGGCCGGATGACCTTTCCACGCCTTCGGGCACCGCAAACGGAGGTTTGAACGTGACGGCGGAGCCTTCGTTTGGGCCAAAGGAAGATCGGTCTGGCCCTGAGGAAGGTTGGATTGCGACAGACAATGGCTTGTTCGCCATGAACGAGGGTTTGTTTGCGGCAAACGAGGTTTAGGCGGGCAGGAGGAAGGCTTGTCTGGCCCGAATAAAGGTTCGTTTGCGGGAAAGGAAGCTCTGTTCGCGGCGGTCAGGGCTGGTCTGCGGCGGACAAAGATTGGTTTGCGGCAAAACAAGGCTCGTCCGGGCAGGATGAACCTTCGTTTGAGTGAAAAAAAACCGGAGAATTGTCTTGCCCCAGAGGCAATCTCGCTGGCAGAATCCTCATCGCTGCGATCTCCCCCCAGGAGCTTCAAAAATGGTTTCCGGGCGGGAATTGGCGGCGCCAGTTCAACCTCAAACCCTAGAAAGAAACCAAAATATGGTCATTCGCGTCTCGCTGGCTTTTGCCAGCCTTCCAGATAAGGAATTCGATAACTTCGCCATCGGCGTCCACAACGGGCTCGACGGCAACGCCGATTATCCTGCTCCATCAGTCACCCCGGCCGACCTCGACACCGCCCGGAAGGATTTCAGCCAAAAACTGTCCGCCGCCGCGGCGGGCGGTGAAGCCGATACCGCGGCGAAAAACGTATCGCGCCAGGCTTTGATCGGCCTTCTGCGCGACCTGGCCAATTACGTCGAGGGCGTGGCCAAAGGTGATCTGCCGAAGCTGCTTGGCTCCGGCTTTCAGGCGGCCAACACCGAACGCCGCAGCCTCCCGCTGGAACAGCCGACAGGCCTTGTCCTCAGCAACGGGCCGAGCGGGCAGTTGATTGCCAGGGTGAGCCCGATAAAAAACACGCGGCTCTATGAAGGCCGGATCAAAGGCCCGACGGGGGATTGGACGCCGAGCGTATTCACGGGCGATTCCCGGCACATCATCTTCGATGGGCTCACCCCGGGCACCAACTACACTGTGCAAGTGCGCGCTCTGGGCGGCTCCACCGGCCAATCCGATTGGAGCGACCCCAGCTCGCACATGGCGATGTAAGCCTGTTTGTTCTGCCATCGAGGGTAAGCCGTGAGAGCTGACAGAAGAAGAGTGTGACCGTGCAGTAGGGCTCGGGAGCACGCCTGGGAAAAACGCTGCGGCGCGCAGCGGAATCCACGGAACGCGCCAACTGTTCTCTTTCTCTCGCCTTGGTTAAAGGAGGTCTCACCCATCGGATCGATCCCCGTCCTTCCTCCGGCGGAATAAGAACGTCGACAACGCAAGCACTATGCATCCGGCTGCCGCCGCATATCCTTGCCATGGCTGCATCGAAGCGTTGCCGAACTGTATGGGAATAACGTGGCCGAATTGATGACTCCGGCGAAGTGTGACGAACAAAAGGAAAAGTCCGAACCCGAAAGGGAAGGCAAAAGCGATCGCTCGGTCTCGGCGAGCCCGCACACGCGACTTCTCTCGCAAGCTGCCGTGCCGAGCGTATTTGGCCGCGCCGACGAACGCCGCGAATAAAAGGAGCCCGAGCGTGCCTAGAACCACAATCGCGTCGAACACTCGGTCTAGCGGCGGCATCTTCGTCTAACGAGAACAAGATCAGCGACGCCTACCGAGGACGAGCGCTGATCGGAGGTTAAGTGTTTAGTCACGGAAAATGTCGGGCGAACGACGGGTAGGCGTTCGCTGCATCGTTTGGTTAGGCCTATTGGGGCAGGGCCTCCACTTGGAGTTGCGCTCCAGTCACGTTCGCGACTGAGCGGAGATAACTGTCGTACTGCTTACCGATGATGCATATGACTCGCAAGCCGCGCAGACTCCCGGCGCGCAGGGAGGAAAACGCAAGTCGGGCAACGCGCGCGGCTACGGCGGGATCATCCGAAATCACGATCACCGGGGCATCTTTTGCACGCTTCTGTCTGCCATAATCGCGATACCATACCATCCGCTTGGCTAAATAACGAGCCAGACCCGACTCATCTCGCCGCGGACTCGGCGGAATATCATGAATATAGCCACCGCCCTCACCAACGAGATCCACGGCACGACTTACTAGCTTCGCGCCCAGATCGCGGCCCTTCACTGGCTTACCGGCGTGTGCGACCACCGCAAGAGAAATGAGGCATGCGACGGTCAAGCGTTTCATGGGCCTAACGAGACTCAAGATCAGCGACGGCTCTGGGAGCGCGCGTGGCTTGGAGTGAAGAGTTACTAGCTACCATAAGTGTAGAAACGCAACGCCAAGAGCCGTTCGCTGCATCGCCCGGTTAGGCGTTTTCGTCGTCGTCAGGGAAGTTCTCCCATACGTATTTGTTGGTCAGGCGGCAAGCTTCTCGAATGTGGTTAGGCGCGTGAATAAGGAATAGGCCGATACCAGCATCGATCTCCTCTGGTGTGAAGCGCTCCGGGAATAGATGTAGCGCGACAATAAACGCAGCATCGCTGTTCCAGTCGGACATGTGCAAGGCTACCTTCTCCGCGGTAGCAGCGCCGTAGTCCGGCGAGAGCGCGGTGGCGATAGCGTCGCGAACCGCAGTGGCGATAGCCGACCCAACAAGCTGATGTGCACGATCGCCGGCTAACTCTCGGAAGATGGCCGCAACCTTCTCGGTCACGGAATCGACGGGGTCAACGCTCACGGTGTTCAATGCCTAACAGAGATTATACGAAAGTGACATTCGCCTATTTCGGCGGTTTGCTGGGCGAGGCGGGGGGAAAAAACGCATTCGACGAATGATGATGGCAGATTGGACTAGGACTGGCAAGAAGGCGACTTTCGAGTTGGTGAGAGTTGGGAAAGACCTTTGGAAACGGGGGGCACATGGCCTAGGTAGGAGCAAAGGGTCGTTGCCAGAAGCGAGCTAACGTTCTGGCCAGTAGCGAAACATTTATGCGGTGAGCGCAGGCTGCGAGCCTGAAATTCTCGGCGACTTGCCGAGAATCCTTCGCTCAGTTTGGATGTGACGAATCTCAAATCGCAGCCCGCAAGCTGCTCTGGCTTTGTGAGGCGGAAGGGGGACCCGCGGCGTTCTTCTTTTTGGGATGACGCGGGACTCAAAACGCGAACTGGCGTTCTCGCGTTACCTTGCGATTCGCCATGGGGCCCTGGGCCCAGGAGGCAATCGTGCGGGTAAGGAGATCGAGGCGCAGTGAGCGCGCGGCAAAGTCGGATTGTAATTGTCGCTGAACGCGCAGGCGCAAGTCCGGAGCGGGACCTGTGCGCGCGAAATTCCAGGCCTCTTCGCCCTCGGCTTCGAGCAGGCTTTTCTCAAGGGCGCGGGTGGCGCGCTGCAATTCCGCGAGGAGGGAGCGCATTTGCGAAAGGCTGGTCCCATCGGCCATGTGGTTCGACTCGATGTCGCTAAGGGCAAGCAGGATTTCCATCCGGGCCACGTCGCTGGCGCCATACGCTTCCTGGACCTCGTGCCAGAGTGAGTGGACGGCGCAAATCCCATCGTGGCGCAGATCGGGATGCAATCGCCGGACGAGAATGCGGTAGAGTTCCTTTACTCGCACATCCATCGCGGCGGCGGCTTCTTCTTCCTCCTCGCTCGGTTCGATGCGCGCTTTGTGGGCGGGCCGGTAAGTGTTCCGCGACCGCGGTTCTTCGTGGTGGGGCCGGAACATGTGCGATTTGAAAGCTTCGAAGGTGGTGAGGTACGCTTCGTCATCCATCTTGTCCGGGTTCGTGCCGAGAGATTTCTGGACCCACTCCTGAAAGAGCGCTTCTTTTTCGAAATCGCTGAGCTTGCGGCTGGCGCCGGATTGGTCAGGCCCGGTCTCCGGCGCTTCCCCGGACCCGAGATTTTCGCGGCGAAATTTTACCTGCTGATAGGCGGTATGCGCGTCCTGAAAGCCGCGCCGCATTTCCATTTCGACTTCGTGCACGAGCGCCTGGGTCTCGCGAATCTGGAGCTCGACTTCGCGCGCTTTGCTGAGAAGTGCGCCGAATTCCCGCGCCCGCCACCGGGCGAAGGCGGGCTTGTCTTCACGTTCGAACTGGTGCCAGCCGGTCCGCGCGCGTTCCAGACGCGCCATCGCGTTTGTGCAATCCGCGGCCGCGGTCCAGCGCAACGGCTCCTGATCGATCACGATGATCTGGCGCGCGACGGGCGGAGCGTGTTTCGACGCGGTCTTCCCCTGGCGCGGTGTTCGCACTTTCGACATGCCGGGAATTTACGCAGTGAAAGCGGCAGCGAAAGACCGGCACGTGGAATTCGCGCAAAAAGGGTCGGGCGCGCGGGCGTGACTCGTGGCCTTCGAACTGTGATTAGCCGCCGATAGCCGATCGCACAGCGACAGATCCCTCCACTTCGGTCGATATGACGAAAATCGGTTAGACAAAATACGCGGTTGGCGGCGTCTCGTTATTAAAAGACCGTAAAGAGGTCATGGAGAATGTCGTCACTCATGAAGATTGGAAAGTTTGTTTCGCGCAACTGGGGCCTGGGCTTGTCCTGTTTGCCCGCCAGTTTGTCCGCACCAGCGCGGATGCCGAGGACATCGTCCAGGACGCGTTCGTTCGTTTCTGGCGCAAGGAGCATTCCATCGAGAATCGCGGGCTGCTTTACGCCACGGTCCGCTCGGTCGCGCTCGATCTTCTCCGGCGCGATGCGCGCCGCGCTCGCCGCGAAGCGAACGCTGCTCTCGAGGTGGAGCAATCCACTCAGCCGCAATTTGATTTCGACGATGGCTCGCAACAAGCCCTGGCTGCCGCGGTCGATCTGCTGCCAGTCGAACAACGCGAGGTCCTGGTGATGAAGATCTGGAATGAGCTGACCTTCGCGGAAATCGCCGGCGCGCTGGGAATTTCCCAAAACACCGCGGCCTCGCGTTATCGCTACGCGCTGGCCGCATTGAAGAAAAATTTTGTGGCCCATGAATGATTTTTCCGAACTGGAAGCTGAATTAAAGAAGCTGCGTCCGCGCGGCGCTTCGCCGGAGCTCGCTCCGCGAATTGAGCGCGCCATGGCTGAAGTCTCTGGCAGGACAGCTACCGCGGGCGTGTTACCAAAACGAAAGAGCTTTCGCTTCAACTGGTTCGCGCTCGGTCTTGGCCTGGCCGCCGCGGCGGCTTTCCTTCTCCTGGCGCGGGTGAATGTCGATCAATTGCCGGATAAGGGACGAGGCCTCGGCGCGATGACGCCTTCGCCTTCCACGCCGCCGACCGATGCAAAGGATAGCTTCGTGCCGGCCGGCCTGACCCAGGTAGTTTACGATACCCGCGACGAAGGTCTGCATTTCGCCGAAGGAGCGGACGAACCGGTGCGCCGGGTGCGCTCGCGCAAGCGCGAGACCTTGCAATGGCGCAATCCGCAGACCGGCGCATCGCTCCAGGTGTCCTATCCGAGTGAAGAAGTCACCCTCATCCCCGCTTCCGGACAATAACCCTTAATAACTAACCCTCCTGCTCATGCTCCTGATCTTAATCCTAATCCAACCGAATCGAGCACGAGCATGAGCACGAGCACGAGCAGGAGCACGAGCATGAGCATGAGCATGAGCATGAGCATGAGCATGAGCAGCACGAAAAAGAGAAAGATTCATCCTTAACCAAACAAAAACATGAAAACAAAAACCATGACAGTCATTGCAGCTTTGGGGCTGCTTCCCATCATCGGCTTTGCGCAGACGCCGCCCGCGCCGCCGAGTCAACCTCTTCCACCTACTGTGCCGGTCCCGCCGATTCCGCCCACGCCGCCCAAGGATCGCGATCACGAACGGGACAAGGGTCCGAAGGTTCCGGTGACCTTTCTCGGCGTGGAAACATCGGAGGTGCCCCGCGTGGTCAGCGAGCAACTCGGGCTCGCGAAAGGTTTCGGGCTCGTGGTCGATTACGTGGTGCCAGATGGCCCGGCCGCGGCCGCAGGTGTGCAGCAAAGCGACATCCTGAAGATGTTCAACGACCAGATCCTGATGCAACCCGATCAGCTCGCGAAACTCGTGCGGAGTTATCCCGATGGCACGAGTGTTACCCTCACGATTCTCCGCAAAGGCGCCGAGTCGAAAGTAACAGTGAAGCTGGGCAAGCGTGAGGTGCCATCGCGGAACCAATTCTTTGGCCCTGATCCGGGCAACGACCGGCGCCATCGCGACAAGGACATGGGTATGTTTAACTACAACTTCGAAATGCCCGACATGGACAAGCTGCAACATGACCTGGGCAACATGAACTTCGGCCCGATGATCCATGACGCGGTAAAGGATGCGCGGCGCGAAGCGATGCGGGCCCGCGCCGAGGCCCTCAGGGCTTCGCGGCAGGTCCGGATGATGACCAACGATGCGGGGGCGCGAAAGTCGACTACGATCGACTTGTCGAGAGCGGTGATCGTCTCGACCGATCCGCAGGGCGAGCTGAGACTCGAGAAGGTGGATGGCAAGAAAATGCTAACGGCGAAGGATCCGCAGGGTCGTCTTCTCTTTAGTGGTCCGATTGATTCGAAAGAAGAGCTCGACAAGGTGCCGGCGGAAGTGCGCCAGCGTTACGAAAAGCTCGAACAGAAGGACCTTCCGGGAGTTATGCCTGTCGCGTCCAACGACAAGAGTGAGGAGATGGAGAACGACAATGATAACGATAATGACTCCGACGAGAACGACAACGATGAAGAAGACTCGGACGATTCATCGGATGCCTCTATGCAACAGGTGTCGCTTCAGGCTTTTCCCCGCTCCTTCCACGTGTTGAACGCAGTCTCGATTTAACGCGGTCTCCCGGGCCAGGCGCCAACAGGGACATGACCTAATGAAGGGAATATTAGCCGGCGCGGCCCTGAGCCTGATTGTAACTCTGTCTGGCTTTGCGGAAAGCGCTCCGAGCGAAAGCCCGGGCAGGACTGAGACCAGCATTGCCAAGGAGCTCGATAGTTATCTCGGTTCGTTAGTCGCGGAGAACAAACTCTCCGGGGCCGTGTTGGTGGCCAAAGACGGGGTAACTGTAGCAAGCAAGGCGGCTGGTATTGCCAACAAAGGCACGGGAGCTCCGATTACCTTGGACACCAGGTTCAATCTGGGCTCGATGAACAAGATGTTTACCGCCGTGGCCGTAGCGCAGCTGGCCCAAGCGGGACGTCTTTCGTTCGATGATCCGATCAGCAAGCATCTGCCGGATTACCCTAACAAGGAGGTAGCGAACAAGGTGACCATTCACCACCTTCTCACCCACACTTCCGGGATGGGGTTATATTGGAATGATAAGTTCTGGGCGCAACGCGAGAAGCTGCTGACGGTGGCCGCGCACCTGCCACTCTTTGCCAGCGATCCTCTCTCCTTTCCACCTGGAGAGAAATTCCAATACAGCAACTCCGGCTATATGGTGCTGGGCGCAATCATCGAGAAGGTCTCGGGCCAGGACTATTACTCCTATGTCCAGGAGCACGTCTACCAGCCAGCCGGCATGGCTGAGACAGGCTTCTACGAACCCGGGAAGGAAATCCCGAATCTGGCTATCGGTTATACCAGGATGTGGCCTGACGGAAA